>JAJZDF010000148.1 GCA_021828715.1 Thermoplasmata archaeon | reverse complement strand
CGGGCCGGCCCGTGATCATCCCCAGCGCCGAGGGGACGACGGTCGGGGGCGGGAAGGCGTTCCCCTCCTATGTCGCCTTCACGAAGGACGGGCAACTGATCGTCGGGGAGCCGGCCCGCCGCCAGGCGGTCTCCAACCCCGAGGGAACGATCACGGCCTTCAAGCGGAAGATGGGGACCGACTACAAGTACCCCATCTACGGAAAGCAGTACACGCCGCAGCAGCTGTCGGCGTTCCTGCTCCAGAAGATCAAGCGGGACGCCGAGGCGTTCCTCGGCGACAAGGTGGAGAAGGCGGTCATCACGGTCCCCGCCTACTTCAACGACAACCAGCGTCAAGCGACGAAAGACGCGGGGGCGATCGCCGGCCTGGAGGTCGTCCGCATCATCAACGAGCCGACGGCGGCGTCGCTCGCCTACGGCCTCGACAAGGCCGGGAAGCCCCAGAAGATCCTGGTCTTCGATCTGGGCGGCGGGACACTCGACGTCACGATCATGGATTTCGGCGAGGGGGTCTTCGAGGTCCTCTCTACGAGCGGCGACACCCAGCTCGGCGGCACCGACATGGACCTCGCGATCACGAACTGGATCGCCGACCAGTTCCAGAAGGAATCCGGGGTCGACGTCCGCAAGGACAAGATGGCGATGCAGCGGGTCCGGGACGCGGCCGAGAAGGCGAAGATCGAGCTGTCGTCCACCCTCGAGACGCAGGTGAACCTGCCGTTCCTCACGGCGACCTCCGACGGGCCGAAGCACCTCGCCCTCACGCTCACCCGTGCCCAGCTGGAGGAGCTCATTCGCCCGATCGTCGACCGGTGCCGCGCCCCGGTCGAGCAGGCGATCGGGGACGCGAAGCTCTCGAAGGACCAGATCGGTCGGATCGTCCTCGTCGGGGGCCCGACCCGGATGCCGATCGTCCAGAAGTTCCTCGAGCAGTCGGTCGGCCGTCCGATCGAGCGCGGGGTCGACCCGATGGAGTGCGTCGCGCTCGGCGCGGCGATCCAGGGCGGGGTCCTCGGCGGCGAAGTGAAGGACGTCCTGCTTCTCGACGTCACGCCGCTTTCCGTGGGGGTCGAGACGATGGGAGGGGTGGCGACGCGGCTCATCGAGCGGAACACGACGATCCCGACGCGCAAGAGCCAGATCTTCACCACCGCGGCCGCCAACCAGTCGACGGTCGAGGTCAAGGTCTTCCAGGGGGAGCGGCCGCTCACCGCCGACAACGTGGCCCTCGGAAGCTTCCTGCTGACCGGCATCCCGCCGGCGCCCCGCGGCACCCCGCAGATCGAGGTCAGCTTCGACATCGACGCGAACGGAATCCTGAGCGTCTCCGCCAAGGACCTCGCGACCGGCCGCAAGCAGGGGATCACGATCACCGCCGCGAACAAGCTCTCCAAGGAGGAGGTCCAGAAGATGGTCCGCCAGGCCGAGGAGTTCGCCGCGACCGACCGCGAACGCGCCGATCTCATCACCGCGAAGAACCAGGCCGAGTCGCTCGCCTACGAGGCGGAGCGGGTACTCACCGACGCCAAGGAGAAGATTTCGGAGGCGGACGCGGCCGACGTCCGGGCGAAGATCTCGGCGCTCCGGGAGTGCCTGGAGGCGAAGGAGACCCCGATCGCGACCGTCCACGAGCGGACGGAGGCCCTGACCCACGCGCTGCACGCGGTCTCCGAGAAGCTATACCAATCCGCACCGTCCCCGCCTCCCGGCGACTCGCCGCCGACCGGCGGCGAAGGGGAGGCTGCCGGCGGGGGGAGCGCCCCGCCCGGATCGGGCGCCGAGGCGCCGCCGGCGGAAGGACCGGTCGACGCCGATTTCAAGGTCGTCGACGACGGCCACTAGATCCCGCCCTCCGACGGGACTCCGGCCCTAGGCCGTCGCACGCGGCCGGGGCCACCGCCGGCCGGCGGGAGGCCCGACGTACTCCATCTCGGGCCGTATCAGGCGGTTGTCGGCGGCCTGCTCGAGTGCGTGGGCTGCCCAGCCCGCGGTCCGTGCGACCGCGAACGTCGGGGTGAACAACTCGCGCGGGAGCCCGACCGACTCCAGGACCACGGCGCCGTAGAACTCAACGTTGGTGTACAGCCGCGCCCCCGGCTTCGCCGCCCGGAGCGCCGCGAGCCCCCGATCCTCGACCGCTTCGGCGAGACGCAGGCGCGCCGGGTCGGCGACCCGCCGGGCGATCGCGTGCAGCAGGAGGTTGCGCGGATCCTCCGTCTTGTAGGCGCGGTGGCCGAAGCCGAACAGGATCTCCTTCCGGGCAAGGCGCTCGGCGATCCACGCCTCCGCCCGGCCGGCATCCCCCACCGCGTCCAACATCTCCGAGACCTTCGCGGGGGCGCCGCCGTGCAGCGGGCCCTTGAGCGTCGCGAGCGCTGCCGTGGCCGCGCTCGCGAGGTCGGACTGGGTCGAGATCGCGACGCGAAGGGCGAACGTCGACGCGTTCATCCCGTGGTCGGCGAGGAGCACGAGGTACGACTCCAGGGCGCGGACCGCCGCGGGCGCCGGCCGGCGGCCCGTGACCATCCCCAGGTAGTTCTCGGCATGGGAGAGGGCCGGATCGGGCTCGATCGGGGCCCCGCCGGCGGAGCGGCGGACGTACCGGGCGAGCAGTACCGGCGCCTGGGCGATCAACCGGAAGCCGTCCTCCCGGGTCGGAGGGTAGCCGAACGACCCGTCGCCGAGCGCGGAGAGGATGGTCCGGAGCGCCTCGAGCGGGGGCTGACCGGCCGGGATGGCGTCCGCGATCGAGAGCACCCCCGGGGGGGGGCGTTGGTGCGCCCGGAGCGCGGCGGCGACCTCGGGGGACGGATCCGCAGACGGGGGCTCGCCGTACAGCAGCAAGTGGACAACGCTCTCGTACGGCACGCCGGGCACGAGCGCGTCGATATCGAACCCCCGGTAGACGAGCTCGCCGGTGCCCCCCCCGACCCAGGAGATGCTCGAGCGATCGACCACGACGTGGTCCAGACCCTTCGCGATCGGAATCGCCGACGCCATGCCCCCCGCATCTTTCGGGCTCCTTAGCGTTCTCGCTCCCTCGGGCTTTGTAAAGAAAGTCGTCCGATGAAGTCGGAGTAGGATTAGCCCACTCCCTTCGCGAGGCTGCGCTCCTTGGGTCGGTCCTCTTCGATCGGGCAGATCTTCAGCGCCCGACCCCGCACCTCCA
>JAJZDF010000147.1 GCA_021828715.1 Thermoplasmata archaeon | reverse complement strand
CGGGCGCATCCAGGCCTGGCTGATCCTCGAGACGAAGGACCCGAAGCACCTTCCGGCGCTCTTCATGGCGTTCCTCGGGGGGCTGGGCGGCGCGTTCGTGCCGTTCTACCCGTGGTTCTTCGTTCTGTTCATCGCGGCGATCGTCGGCGGTATCGCGCTCAAGTTCCCGCAGATCTCGCTGCTCGTGCTGACGTTGCTGGTCGCGCCCGCTGTCGCGTACCAGTCGGGAGCCCTCGGATTGATCTTCCTCTTTGCCGCGATCCCGATCCTGTTCGCGTCCCTCCTCGACTGGCGGTTCGGTGCGGGGGTCTTCCTGACGATCCTGCTCGCCCCGTACGGACTCTCGTTCATCGGGCCGATCTTCTTCGGGTTGATCTTCTCCCTGTACGTCGGCCTGGCGGTCGCCGTCGCGGGCGGGTTCATCGTCGCGCTGTTTACGACCCTCGGGAACTTCCCGGTCTTCGGCTATCTCAGCGGACCGGGCGGAAACGGCACGGTGAGCCTCGTGACCGGGCATTCGGCCCCGCTGCTCCCGTCGCTCACCCTTCCGTACTTTTCGTTCAATGCCATCGGGGCGGCGTACTCGTCGATGTTCAACCCGAACTTCGGCCAGTTCGCGACCGGCGCCGGGGGCCTTGGCGCCCTCCCGATCCCCCTCGCCGTGATCGGGGTCTGGTGCATCGCGACGTGGCTCGTCTCCCGCATCGCCAAGGACCGGTCGACCCAGACGACCGAGAGCGTCCTGCGATACTCCACCGCCAGCGGCGTCCTCGTCGCCGGCGGAACCGCGGGGGGCCTTTTCGCCTTCGGGTACCTCGGCTGGACTTCCCTCGCGGTCGTGCTGGTGATCCCGGCAACGGTCGCCGCCGTGATCGGGGCGATGATCCTGCGGGAGTCGTTCGAGGCGTACTTCACGTCCCAGATCGGAGGGACCGCCGTCGGGACGCGGGTCGCGGAGATGAAGGGCCTCCAGAAGGTCACCTTCGAGATGGTCGGCGGCCTGCACGACGTCAAGGCCGACATCAAGGAGTCGATGATCATCCCACTCATGCGGCGGGACATCACCACCCGATTCCGGCTCGACCCCCCCAAGGGGATCCTGCTCTTCGGGCCCCCGGGATGCGGCAAGACGATGCTGATGAAGGCCCTCGCCTCCGAGCTCGGGGTCGAGATGATCTCGGTCAAGTGCTCGGACGTCATGTCGAAGTGGTACGGCGAGTCGGAGGGGAAGATCGCCGAGCTGCTGAAGACCGCCCGGGAACGCGCCCCGTGCATCCTCTTCATGGACGAGATCGACGCGATCGCCAAGCGCCGGGACATGTACGCCGCGGACGATGTCACCCCCCGGTTGCTCTCGATCCTGCTGTCGGAGATGGACGGGATCGACAAGTCGGCCGGCGTCATCGTGGTCGGGTCGACGAACAAGCCCGATCTGATCGACCAGGCGATGCTCCGCCCGGGCCGCCTCGACAAGATCATCTACGTGCCTCCGCCCGACTTCACGGAGCGGGAGGAGATCGTGCACGTGCATCTGGCCGGGCGCCCGCTCCAGGGTCGCATCGACCTCGGGGAGATCGCCCGCAAGACGGAGCGGTTCTCGGGGGCCGATCTCGCGAACCTGGTCCGGGAGGCGACGACCGTTGCGGTCCGACGCCAGATGACCGGCGGCGGCATCGGCGCGATCTCGATGGACGATTTCCGCGCGGTGGCCGGCCACATGAAGCCGTCGATCTCGCTGCGGATGATCGCCGACTACGAGACGATGAAGCTCGACTACGAGCGGAAGATGCACCAGACCGCCCGCTCGGAGCGGCGCATCGTCGTCCGGTGGGACGACGTCGGGGGTCTCGAGGAGATCAAGGGGGCGATCCGCGAGTACGTGGAGCTTCCGCTCGTCCGGCCGGAGCTCATGGAGAGCTACCGCATCAAGACGGGCCGGGGGATCCTCCTGTTCGGCCCTCCCGGATGCGGGAAGACGCACGTGATGCGCGCCGCCGCCAACGAACTGAACGTGCCGATGCAGGTCGTGAACGGGCCGGAGCTCGTGAGCGCCCTCGCCGGCCAGAGCGAGGCCGCGATCCGGGAGGTCCTGTACCGGGCCCGCGAGAACGCCCCGTCGATCATCTTCTTCGACGAGATCGACGCGCTCGCCTCGAAGGACTCGATGCGGACGCCCGAGGTGTCCCGCGCCGTGAGCCAGTTCCTGACGGAGATGGACGGCCTTCGACCGAAGGACAAGGTCATCATCATCGCCACGACGAACCGGCCGCAGACCCTCGACCCGGCGCTGCTGCGACCCGGGCGGTTCGACAAGATCTTCTACGTTCCGCCGCCCGACCTCGCCGCGCGCCGTGACATCTTCCGCATCCACCTCAAGGGGGTGCCGGTCGAGGGGGCGATCGACTACGACCTCCTCGCCGAGAAGAGCGCCGGCTACTCGGGGGCCGACATCGCGAGCCTCGTCGACGAGGGCAAGCTGATCGCCCTGCGGTCGCAGATCGTGTCGGAGGGACCGAACCTGCTGCAACCGCCGACCGGTTCGGCGGAGGCGATGGCGCAGGCGGTGAACGTCCTCGGGGTCAAGATGGAGAACATCGTCGAGGCGCTGTCGAAGACGAAGAGCTCGATCACGGCGGAGACACTGACGTGGGCCCAGGAGTTCATCCGGACGTACGGCACCCGCGGATAGGCCGATGGATCCGGGGTCGGTCCCGGGGGCCGGCGGCCGTCCCGCACGGCGTGCCGACGGCCCCTCCGCCTCGACTTGGTACGGGCTGGCGGTCGTCGGCGGCGTCGTGTTCGCGTTCGGGATCTGGACCCCGGCCTGGCGCGGCGTCCAAGGCGCCGAGTTCCTCCAGGTGGGGTGCGCCGCCGCGGGCGGCGTGCTCTTCATGGTCGGCGCGATCTACGGGACCCGCCGTCGCGCCTCCACCCGTCCCCCGTCGATCGAGGAACTGCCCGGGGTCGAGGTCTACCGTCCGACCGGATCGACCGAGCCTCCGCGGGCCGAGAACGAGCGTTCCGTGAGTTCGGAGGAGAGTCGATGATCTACCGGGGATCGCGCACGGTGTCCCGCACGGCGCTGGTGGTCGTGATCGGCGTTCTCCTGCTGGCCGCGCTTCCCGTGCTGCCGTACGGGGCGGCCGCATCTACGTCCGGGAGTCGGACGGCGTCG
>JAJZDF010000146.1 GCA_021828715.1 Thermoplasmata archaeon | reverse complement strand
AGTTGACGCCGAGGACCCCCATCTCCGAGCGGGTGTTGATCGCCTTCTGGACCTCGTCCGGAAGGTTGATCGACAAGCCTTGGATCTGGTTCACCTCGACTCCGAACTGCCCGAAGTGCTGGGGAGCGGCGCCCAGTACCGCCTGCTCGATGGTCGAAAGGTTGGAAGCGAGATCGGTGACCCGCATCCCCTGCTCCTTGAGCTTCCCGAGGATGTTGTAGAGGAGCAGGACCAGTTGGTCCCGCAGGCGGGCCTCGACGTCGGCGGCCGTCGCCGCGCCGAACGTGCCGACGAACTGGTTGATGAAATTGTCCGGCGCGCCGACGCGCCAGCGGTAGGCACCGAAGACCCGGAGGCTCACGAGGCCGAAGTCGGGGTCTCGGAAGACGTACGGCTCGCTCGAACCGAACTTCCCGTCCAGGATGCGGCGCTGGAGATAGTAAACCTCCGCCTCCTGCCGGACGCCCGAGAGCGCCTGCACGAGATTGCCGAGGAGCCGCGCGTTCAGGGTGGTCAGCGAGTACCGGTCCGGCCGCTCGAGATAGGCGAGAACCTTCCCGTCCCGGTAAAAGACCGCCGTCTCGTCCTCGCGGACGACGACGTTGTCGCCCCACCGGATGTTCCGGGGGACGCGCCACATCACGTTCGGTCCCTTGTAGGCATCCTCCCAGTTGATCGTCGTAGCGCCGATGAGGCTGCCGCCCTTCGTCGGGATCGGGTTGTTGGTCACCATGGAACTTCCCCTGGAGGTCGGCCGTCAGCCGACCCTGATACCCTCGACCGCCTGCAGGCGGGCCTTGAACGCCGCTTCCAGCTGCGCGACCTCGGTGCGGGCGGTCGTGACGATCTCCGCGACGCCGGGCGCCCCGGGGGTCATCGTCGCGGTCGGGAGCGGGGCGACCGTCTCGGCGAGCTGGTTCCCCGCCTGCGCGAAGCCGAAGTCGTACTCGTAGAGCCGGTCGAGCTGCGCGGGATTGATCCGGACGGTCGGGGAGATTCCCGTGTACCCTTGCTCGGCGTGCCGGATCTCCCCCTCCAGACGCTGGAGATCCGCCAGGAGCGGGGCGAGGTCGTTCAGCACTTGGAACTGCGCGGCGTTCGTGAGCGCGCTGCGGGAGTTCTCGAGCGTCGAGCGGGCCGCCCGTACCTTGTCCGCGACCTGCAACCGGAGGAGGCTGTCCGCCGCCCGGAGGTCCTCCCCCTGTCGGTAGGCCCGGTATCCCGGGACGAGGAGCTGGAGGCGCTTCAGGGTTCCGCGGTTCTGGTCGACCGTTTCCCGCAGGTCGACCGGCGCACCGCCGGGGACGGGCGCAGCCGGCGCCGTCGGGAGCGCGGCGCCGCAGGCGTTGCAGAAGCGGGAGCCCGGCCCCACCGGCTGGCCGCACTTCGGACAGGTCGCCGTGCCCGGTCCGCTCGAAGGCGAAGGGGGGGTCGTCATGCTAGGGACTCCGGGGCGGCGGGGAACGGCCCGGGGGTGGCGCCTGGACGGGTACCGCCGGGCCGTTCGCCGCCGCGTACGAGAACGCCGAGGGAGTCGACGCCTGGTCGCGCCACGCTGCCCGCGTCTCTTCCCGCGCGCGATCGGAGAGCCGGGTGCGGGTGCGCCAGGCGATCCCGGCGACGACGACCACGACGAGCAGGAGCAGGGCGATGAGCCCCTCGATCATGCCGAGCTGGCTCTCGACCCCGTAGTAGTGGCCCAGCCCGACCGAGAAGAACAGGGTCGCGAACCCCATCCCGAGAAAGCCGTAGGCGACCGACCGCTGGGCGGCCGGGTCGCGCGAGACCGATCCCAGGAGGTAGCTCGCGAGGCCAAAGACGAGCGCGAGCGCACCGATCCAGAGGAGCGCCCCGAAATGCTGCTGGGCCGGTAGCGCAAGGTAAATCGCGTAGAAGAGGAGGGCGGCGGCGACCAGGAGGATCGCGGTGATCACGTAGGCGCTCGTGCCTTGCCGAGGCACGGTCGCCGGGTCGTGGGGCGGTGCGGTCGACATCGAACCTCGCCCGAAAAGGGATGCCCCCCTATTTTAGGGTGAGCGCAACCCAGGCGCTGCGTTCGAACCTGAAGCTAGGTACCGCGCTCGCGGAGTGATATCTATCGGATACCGCAGCCGTGCGGGGGTGCCTCTGGGTAGCCGCCGGGATCCTTCCCCGCGGATGGGGTCCGAGGCCCGGACGGAGGGCTGGGCTGCGGCGAGATTTGGGGCCGGTGAACCATGGGCAGGGCTCGAGCATCCACACCCGTTCGCCGCCTACGCCGGAAGTACGGCCCTCATCGACCTCGCGAACTTCCACGTTGAATACGCCCGTTCGAGCAGGGGCAGGTGGGACACCCAATCGCTCTCGACGAGAGGCTCGACCCGAGAAACCTCGATCTTAGCATGGGCACTCATGTTGAAACCCCAGGAGAATCCGACCAACGGAACGACCGATCGTTGATGGAGGTCCGAGAGCATCTCCGGGTCGAACGGTGTAACCCCAAGGAAGCTGTGCGCAATCCACGTCAGTTCGCCGCGCCGGGACCGTGAGGGGGCATCGAACAGGGTCGGGAGGTGTCCGTAGAAGGCGTAGGGAGTCGGTGCGTCCTGGTGGATCAGGAAAGGATCTATCTCGAATCCACCCCCCGCCAACCGGTTGTCGGAGGACCGTACGAGTTGGACCCATCCGAAGAACGCGTCGTACCCCTGGCCGGGATAAAGGACGGTGGCCAGACAAATGGGAAACCCCTCGGCGTCAGGGGTCTGACCGATGGTGGTCGGATCCGCGACCGCTCCGCAGCGCACTCGAATCTTCCCCCTACGTCCACGATATTCGAACGCCAGGTCGAGGTCCATCACCCCGGGAAGGAAGGGCACCCCGTCATTGACTGGGTCTCGCGGAACCATTTGGCCATCGATTTGCTCGGTGCACGATAAAGCCTCGCCGGGGCCTTTTCAACTCGTTCTCTCGTATTCGTTACCCGTCAGGACTCCGCGGACCCGGAGGGAGGGATGCACCCTGGGGACCCAGGAGTGCTCGACGGGTTGGCGGCCGCGACGGCCCCGGGGGTTCACGATGCGTTCGGTCCGAACCGCCAGACCCGTACGGAAGGCGCAGGTCCTGGCAAACGTTGCGCCTGCGGGTATCCCCATTAGGGACGCTGCTCAGACCGGTGGACGGCTAATGGATACGAGAGCTGCGTTCACAGACGGGGCGCGTCGTCGGGCTGG
>JAJZDF010000145.1 GCA_021828715.1 Thermoplasmata archaeon | reverse complement strand
CACGCCGACGATCGCAACCCTCTGTTCGCATTCCTCGCTCCAGATCTTCCACGGTGCCCGCAAGGAGGGGTTCCCGACCCTCGGGATCTCCGCCGGGCCGGCACCTCGTTTCTACGATGCCTTCCCCCTCGCCCGGCCGGACAAGTTTCTCCCCATCCCTAAGATCAAGGACCTGCCGAAGTACGTCGACCGGCTCCAGGAGGAGGCGGCGATCCTGGTCCCCACCGGCTCGATCGTCGAATACCTGGGAGCGGAAGAGTTCGGGAGGCTGGAGATCCCCGTCTTCGGGAACCGCGCCGTCCTGGGGTGGGAGTCGGACCGGCGGAAGTCGCGAGAGTGGCTCGAATCGGCCGGCTGCCCGATGCCGCGGCGTTACGAGCCCTCGGACGACATCGACGGCCCGGTGATCGTGAAGTACTACGGCGCGAAGGGAGGCAAGGGGTTCTACCTGGCCAAGAACCGGGCCGCCCTCGACGAGTTCCGCCCCACCGGGCCCTACGTGATCCAGGAGTACGTCCTCGGGACGCGGTACTATATCCACTACTTCTACAGCCCGATCGCCGACCGAGGCTACCGCGTCGGCACCGGGTCGCTCGAGCTGCTGGGGATGGACCGACGGGACGAGGCGAACATCGACGAGCTCTACAAGCTCGGGGCCCAGGAGGAGCTCGTGAAAGCCGGGATCCGCCCGACGTTCGTCGTGACGGGAAACGTGCCGGTCGTCCTTCGCGAATCGCTGCTCCCGGTCGCCTTCGATCTCGGGGCGAAGGTCGTCGAGCGGTCGATCGAGCTCTTTGGAGGCATGGTCGGCCCGTTCTGCCTGGAGGGGATCATGACGGAGGAATTGGAGTTCAAGGTCTTCGAGATCTCGACCCGGATCGTGGCGGGAACCAACCTCTACATCTCGGGCAGCCCGTACTCGGACCTGTTGGAGCCGGGGCTCTCGACCGGCCGCCGCATCGCGCAGGAGATCCGCAGGGCCACCGCGGCCGGCCGCCTGGACGAGGTCGTGAGCTAGGCCGCGGCCGGCCGGCTTAAGAGCCGGGGGCGGCGTGGCGGCCGCCGTGCCGGAGCTCGCCGTCGCGGCGTCGCACCTCGGGAAGGTCTACCCGACGTCCCGGGCCGACCGACCCGCGCTCCGGGACCTCACGCTGGAAGTGCCGACGGGGCGGGTCTATGGCCTGATCGGACGGAATGGCGCCGGCAAGACGACGTTTGTCCGGATCGCGGCGACCCAGTTGGCCCCGGGCTCCGGGACGCTGCACGTCCTAGGGCGGGACGTGCGCACGGAGGCGAAGGAGATCCGCCGGCGGATCGCGTGCGTCCCCCAGGAGTCCCGTCCGCTCTATTTCCTGAACACCGAGGAGGTCGTCTACCTCTACCTCAAGATGCGGGGGATGGACCCGGTCGAGGCAAGGCGGCGGACCCGCGAGGCGATGGAGGAGCTCTCGCTCACCGACTACCGCAAGCGCCTCGTGGCCCGGCTCTCGGGAGGGCTCCGGCGCCGGACGCTTTGCGCGATGGTCCTCGCCTCGGACGCGGAGGTGCTCTTCCTCGACGAGCCGACGACCGGTCTCGACCCGATCGCCCGACGGGAGGTGTGGGAGGCGGTGCGCCGGACGATCCGCGAGCACCGGACGATCGTGCTGACGACCCACTACCTCGACGAGGCGGAGGCTCTCTCGAGCCGGCTCGCGCTGATCGAGCGCGGCGAGCTCAAGCTCGAAGGGACCCCCGAGGACCTCCGGGCGCGGGTGCGATACCCGTACCGGGTGCTCGTCCGGGACCCTTTCCCGCGGGAGGAGCTCGAGCCGTACGGGCGCGTGACGGTCGTCGAGGGGGGCCACCTGGTCTTCGCCCGGGAGGCGGACGCCCGGGAGCTCGCGCGGAAGGCGCTCGAGCGAGGCGCGCGCGTCTCCATGGGGCCGGTCGATCTGGAGGATATCTTCCTGGAGGTCGTGGGCCGATCCATCGAGGAGGACGGAACCTCCGAGACCGAGGTCGAGGCGTGAGCTCTCGGCACCGCCTCCGCTCGCTGCTGACCTTCGTCCAGTTGAACGGGATCATCCCGATCCGGACCCAGCCGCTCTTCGTGCTGAACCTGCTGGCCTCCCCGCTGTCGTTCCTGTTCTTCATCTTCATCGTCTCCCGCGGGGCGCTCATCCAGTACGGCGTCATGGGCGGGATGATCCTGACGATGCTGTCCGTCGGGACCGGCCTCCAGGCGGACCTCACGCACTACCGGCACGACCTCAAATTCCAGGACGTCGTGGTCGCCTCGCCGGTGGAGGCCTCCGTGTACGTCGCCGGGATGGCGCTGAGCGAGCTCGTCTACTCCCTGCCGGCGGTCGCCGTGTTCGTCCTGATCTTCGTCCTCGAGGGATGGGCCACGGTGACGAGCGTCGCCGTCGTCACCGGCGTCCTGGTCCTCGTCTGGGCGTTCGCTTCCGCGTTGGCCTTCACTCTCGCCACCTACTTCCAGGATGTCCGGGAGACGTTCCTGTTCAGCCCCCTCATCTCGCTCGGCCTCACGGTCGTGCCGCCGGTCTACTACCCGCTCTCCTACCTGCCGGCCTGGGCCCAGACGGCCGCGCTCTTCTCGCCGACGACGTACGCGGCCGAGCTCGTCCAGGGCTCCGTGGGTCTCGTCCAGCTCCCGTTCTACACGGCGGTCCGGGACTGGGTCGTGCTCGTCGCCTTCGTCGTCGCCCTGCTCCTGATCGCGGCGTTCAAGGCGCGCTGGCGAGAGCCCTGAACGACGTCGGAACGCTCGGCGACGGCGACTGCCGTCGGCCGTCGCGCGAGTCCTTATGTAGTGGGCATCGGGTGGTCCGCGCCGATGCTTTCTTTTGGCGACAGTCGGAGCTTTCCGACCTCGGACGAGCGGTTCTCGCACTGCCTCTTCTGCGGCCGACTGATCGTCGTACTGCCGGAGGACCGGCGGGGCGGCGCCTGCTACGATTGCCTCTCCCTCTCCGTCCCCCCGGCGACCGCGTGCCCCGAGTGCCGGCACGAGATACCGGGAGAGGACCGGGCGCTCGGCTGCGCCGAGTGCGGTTGGTACCCCCTGCGCGGCTGAGCCGGGTCGCTCCCCGCTCGAGACTCCGGACCCCCAGCGCTAACCTTATCGCCCGGCCCCCGTCCCAAACCAGAGGGCGTGCCGAGGTGGCTCAGTCCGGTACGGCGCGAGTCTGGAAAGCTCGTGGCGGAATACGCCTCG
>JAJZDF010000144.1 GCA_021828715.1 Thermoplasmata archaeon | reverse complement strand
CCCGGCGCGTGCCTACGTGCAAGGGGAGCCTCAAACTTCGGCGGCCTCGGCCGCGACCCAGGGCTGCCTGCTGGCCGGCTCCGGATGTCCCAGCGCCGCCCCGATGGTTCCCAGCGCGCTCCACGGTCTTCTCGGACTGGGGCTGCTGGGCGCGGCGCTCGGGGCGGTGCTGGTCGCCGCCGTATTCGTCGGGGCGCGACGTCGCGTTCCCCCCCCCGTCTACCCGAACGCGGCGCTCTATCCCCCCGGCGGCTCGACCGGGAATCCCGAGCCGCGGGGACCGGATCCCGCGCCCGATCCCGATGCCCAGGACGATCCGCTCGGCCACCTCTGGTGACCGGGCTCAGTTCGAGGGCGCCGTAGGTCGGGACCAGGCGGTCCGCGGCAAGGGGTACCGCAAGAGGGCGGCGATCCCGCCGAGCCCCTTGGCGAGCATCTCGCCTTCCTCGCTCTCGGCCGATACGAGACGGGCGGAAGCTCCCGAGTCGGCCGCCCGGCGGAACAGCCCCTCGACGAAGTCCTCGCTCCCGGCTTCGGAGAGCTGCCGCTGCCCGCAGCTCGGGCACGGCCCGTCCAGGACCGGGTCGATCGCCTCGTCGGCCACGGTGCGGACGAACTCCTGCCCGCAGGCGGAGCAGCGGAACGTCACCCGCTGACGCCGGAGGGACTCGGAGATGACGAGGGTCTCCACGGAGTTGAGCTCGAGCGCGCGCAGCACGTCGACCTCCCCGTACGCCGCCAGGCCGGCCTCCGCCCGCCGGACCTCGCCCATCAGCCGGCGCATCAATCGCTTCTCCTCGGTGAGCTCGAGTCCGTGGAGGGTGGCGGTCGCCTTCTCGACGAGCTCCTTGAGGCCGTACTCGTCCGTGTAGCCGACGTCGAAGAGCGGCTGGACGACCTTCTGCTGGAGCTCGTAGTGCAGGTACGCCTCGTGGTAGAAGAACTCCTTCGTCGCCCCCGGGCCGCCGAGGAGGATCCCCTTCAACTGGTCCTTTTTCGGCAGGAACAGTTCGGCCGCGATCTCGGCGGTCCGGACGAAGAAGTCGTGGGCGGCGTGCTCGATCAGGCGCTCGAACCGGTGCGCCGACTGGCCGCCCCGCCCGTGCTTGCTGGGGACCATCGACTGCTTGTTCCGGAGCGCCTCGGTGCGCTTCCCGCGCAGGATCCCGATCGTCATCTCGGCGCGGTCCATCACGATCAACCCCCACAGATCCGGCTCGTGGACCATCGAGAGCAGGGGGTCGAGATAGAACGTCGAGTCGCATCGGTACAGGAAGGTGTTGAGCGGCTCGGGAGGCTCCAAGATGAAGGTGACGGGCTCGGACTTGTCCGCGCCGACCGCCCGGCTGCCGACGAAGAACGCCACCCCGTTCCCGGGAGGGGCGCGGTAGGCTCGAACGCGGTTCATCAGCGAGTCGATCGCCCACATGACGTTCTTGCGGGTGGTCCGGCTCTTGATATTCGAACTCTGCGCGTACTCGTTGCGGAGGTAGCCGAGGACGTCCGAGATCTGCCGTGTCGGCGACACGTAGAGCGAGATCAGCTCCGTCGCGCGTCCGCGGCACTGCGCGATCTCGTCGATCTTCCGCCGGAAGACGTAGCGTGCGAGCTGGACGTCCGGGGACGGGGCGCTCATGCGGCGGACCTATCCGCGGGGGCCCTGTCGTCTTCCGCCGACCCGCCGATGTCGCCCCGCCCCACCTTCCCGGCGCGGTGCCCGTGCCCCGGGCGGGAGAGTCAGAGCAACCGGCGGATGTGCTCGTCGATGACCTCTTCGGGGTACGCCCCGACGATCCGGTCGACGAGCTTGCCCTGCTTGTAGAAGAGGAGCGTGGGGATGCTCATGATCCCGAGCGCCCCGGCCTTCTCGCCGTTGTCGTCGGAGTTCATCTTCCCGAACGCCACCTTGCCGTGGTACTTCTCGCTCAGCCGATCGACGATCGGCGAGACCATCCGGCACGGGCCGCACCACGGGGCCCAGATGTCGATGACCGCCGCGCCGTTCTCCCCCGCGAACCTGTCGTAGTTGGCCCCCCCGACCTCTTGAACCGCCATCGTGACCGCCTTGCCGCTCCGGAGTCGGTCGGCCTATTAAATCGTGCGCTGGCACCGGGGCCATGTGGCCGGTAGGCCCCCGCCCGCCTCCTCCCGTTCCCGCGGTCGGGGCCCCGGCGGCAGCCCCGAACGGGCGCTCCGGCACGTCGATCCCGGCGGGGGAGGCGGGATTCAGCCGAGGGCCACTCTCCCGGGGCGGGAGCCAGTGGGTCTTCGTGGGTCCCTCCTCCGGTGGGGTTCCTGGGCCACCCGACCAAGGGAGAGGTTCCCCCGAAAGCTCCCGATTCATTCCCACGACCGCGGAACCATCCCGCACCGTAGCTGGCGCACATGCTTTGTAGTTCGGCCTCCATCTTTTCCCCGCGCCTCCGGCCGGGAACCGGAGGAGCTATCCTCATGGTACCGAAAATCCGAACTCCGGTCGGGGACTCCGTGCCGATGGTCGACCGCGCCTCCCGCCGCCGATCGCTCGTCTCTCCCGCGGCGCGACGCGCGATCCGGCAGCGGATGCTGCTCCTCCGGCAGGCCGCCCTCGACCGTATCCGGGAGATGACCGGCGTGACGGAAGCGGACCTCGGGACGTACCGACGCGAACTGCGGGAGGGGAAGCTCCCCGACCTCCTCCTCGAGCGAGGCGCCGGCGTCGCGTTCGCCCACGAGATGCCCCAGGGAGCCCTGCTCTACCTCCTGGTCCGGTGTCAACGGCCGGACCGAGTGGTGGAGACGGGCGTTCGCCCCGGGTACTCCACCGCGTGGCTCCTCGCCGCCCTCGCCGCTAACGGGCGGGGCGAGCTCGTCTCCCTCGGTCCCGGGCCCACCGCCGGCCGCTCCGCCGGGGTTCGGGAGGTCGAGGTGGGACAGTTCGTCCCGCCGTCGCTCCGTGCCCGCTGGACCCTCGCGCTCGGCAACACCGAAGAGCGCCTGCGGGAGATCCTCGGCGCCTCCGAGGAGATCGGCCTTTTTCTCTACGACAACGGGCCGAGCCCCGCGCGGGCGCGCTTCGAGCTTCACGCGGCGTGGGAGCGGCTCGGATCCCGGGGTATCCTGCTCTGCCACCACATCGACGCGAACGTCGCCTGGGACGCCTTCTGCCGGACCCAGGGACTTCCACCCCAGGTGCTCGACCCCGGCCCCCCCCCGATGGGGGCGCTCACCGTCCGCCCGGTCCGGGGCTAGCGCTCGAGTTCCTCGACCAGAGATC
>JAJZDF010000143.1 GCA_021828715.1 Thermoplasmata archaeon | reverse complement strand
ACCACCCTACGGAAGGCCGTTCCGGATTAATGTCCCAAGGCCGCGGGCCGCCCCAACCATCTTATCCCGGGCCCCGCTCGGCCCCGCGGCGCGGGGATTGCCAAGCTTGGCCAAAGGCGCCAGATTCAGGGTCTGGTCCCGTAGGGGTTCGTGGGTTCAAATCCCTCTCCCCGCACCACGTCCGGTCGTTCTTCCCCCGGCCGATCCCGCGGCGGGGCCGCTCCGATCGGACGGGTTCCCCCTCCCGGGGGGAGGACGGCGGAGGGCCGGCGGCTGCCGTTCCCGACGCGGGAGCTTTCGGCGGCTCCCCGGATCCGCGTCGGGCCCTGCCCCGGCGAACGAACCTACGGAGGCGGGTTCCCCGGGCCGGGCCCCGCCGAGCGACGGCGGCGCGACACGAGCAGCGCGGCGACCGCCCCGACCGCCGCCCCCGCCACGGCCGCCAGGCCCGCGAGCAGCGCGGCCTCCCCGTCGGAGAGGCCCGTGCCGCCCGACGGCGCGGCGGGCGAGGCGGCGGGGGTGATCGTCAGCGTGGTGGAATTGCGGACCGTGGTCCCTCCCGCGTCGGTGACCGTGACCGACACCGAGTAGGTGCCCGGCCGGGCGTAGGAGTGTGTCGGGTTGGAAGCGGTCGATACGTTCCCGTCGCCGAACGTCCAGAGGTAGGTGAACGGTCCCTCGCCGCCCGCGATCGCCTCCGAGAACGTCTCGGCGGTCCCGGCCGGCACGGCGGAGGGGGCGACGCGGAGGAGCCCGGCCGGGTCGGCCGCGACGGCGACCCGGATCGACGAGCGGGCGGTGTCGCCGGCCGCATCGGTCGCGGTCAGCGTGACGACGTAGACGCCCGGGGCGGCGTAGGCATGGGCCGTCTCGAGCCCGCTGCCGGCCGGCGAGCCGTCCCCGAACGACCAGGAGTAGGCGAGCGGCGCGCTCCCGTTGTCGGACACGCCGCGGAAGCCGACCGGCACGCCGACGTCGGCGACCGTCCGGTTCGCGTAGATCGCGGCGCCGGACGGCACGTTCGAGACCGAGACGTTGAACGTCTCCGTGACGCTCGTTCCGAGCCCGTCCGTCACCACCACGGTGACCGGGTACGTCCCGGCGGCGAGGTACGTGTGCGACGTGACGGCCTGCGAGGCGCCCGTGCCGTCGCCGAACTGCCAGGTCGTGGTGTAGCGGAGGTCCCCGCCGGCCGGGAACGCGGCGACCGAGACCGGCTGGCCGACGTCGACCGCCTGCGGGGCGACGGTCGCCGGCGCGACGAGCGCGGGATTCACTGTCACGGCGGTGGAGGCGGAGGCGTTCTCCCCCAGTTGGTCGCGGACCGTCACCGTGGTCGAGAACGTCCCGGGGGAGGTCGGCCGGCAGACGAGCGGCGCGGCCGGGGTCGCGGGACAGCCGGTCGGGAGGCCCGCGTAGGAGTAGGTCAGATTGCCCGCTCCGAGCTCCTCCGAGGTCGAGTACGTCACGGAACCGCCGAGGTCTACCTCGGGCGCGGAGGGTCCGAACGAGAGGATCTTCGGGGGAAGGGCAAGGACGTTGTACCCTCCGTCGATGATGGTGGCGGATTCGTTCCAGGAAGGGAACCACATCTCTCCCCCCTCCGCTCCGCCGAACGCCGGGACATACAGCCCCGCCGACGGGACCCACGGAGACGTTACGTTGAGGAAGGCGAGAGGGTTTCCCGACGCCACGGCCGAGCCGTTCAGGACGACGACGGTCGGGACCGTCGGGGGGACGTAGGGGTTCGTCTCGAAGGCGTTCGGGTTCTGGGTAAGGTAGAGGTCCCGGTTGTCGGGGTCGTACGTCAACGAGCCCCCCGCCAACTCCTGGCTGACGCGGACGTCCACCAGCGGGAGGGGCTCTCTCGCCTCGATCGCGAGCGTCGAGGCGTTGAAGATCGTCACGTTCTCGTAGATGCCGAGCCCGGAGGCATTTCCCTCGCTCGTCGCGAGGAACACCGTGCCGTCCGCGGGATCGTACGCCACGGAGCCTGGGAAGAGCTTGGTGGAGCCCTGGGCCGAGCCCCCGGACAGGTTGGTCGCGGCGACCAGCGAGTTGTTGGTCGTGACATGGTAGGCGAGCATCTCCACCCCCGCGCCCGACGCCGGGAAGGCCGACACGTACAGCGTGGAGCCGTTCGGGTCGAGCGCGATCGGTCCGGGGAGCTCGCCCGACGGGAGGATCGGAGGGTTGCTATCGAACAGGCCGGTGGCGGGGTCGAACACGGAAAGATTGCCGTAGAAAGTGGTCGTGCCCGCCCCCGGGTCGGAACTCGAGAGGTACAGGAGCCCGTTGGCCGGGTCGAACACCATCGACCCGGGGTTGCCGGCGTACGTCGTGGAGAACGTCGCCCCCACGCTGGCGTTCGCCGGATCGATCGCCTGGACGTCCAGGACGGGCGTGGTGGTTCCCGCGACCTCCGCGACGTACACCGTGTCGGTTTGGGTGTCCAACGCCAACGAGAACGGCTGGCCGGCCAACTGGATGTTGGCCGCCGAGACGTTGAGGCTCCCCGGATGGGCTTCGTCGAGCAAGGCGCTGGCGCGGAATCCGAGGTTCGCCTCCAGGCCGAGGAGCAGGTCATGGGACGGATCGTATACCGCTCCGACGGGCAGGGTCGGCACGGAGGCGTTCGCCGGGAACGAGAGGTTCAGGAGGAATCGGCCGACCTCGGAACTGGGCGCGACGGGACCGCCCATCGGGGCTTCCCTCCGGGAGGATCCGGCGAGCCGGGCGGTAGGGGCGAGTGTCGCGGGCTGGATCGCCGCAGGGGATACGTGCACCGGTACGAGGCTCGCGAGCAATACCACGAGCAGGGCTAAAGCCACCGTTTTCCCCCTCGTCGTCCGGAAAATTCGCCCGGCGCGTCTCATGCCGGGTCGGGGGTGCTCGTGGGAGATTAAGCTTCCCGGCGCGCGGGCTTTGGGAATTGACGAATGCACCCGGGCGTTCCGGTCCTAGTCTTGTCTCAGTCGCTCGAGTCTTGTCTCAGCGACCGTCTCTCTCGTGAAATCACTGTTTCTTTCGAGAGACAACCGCTCCGAGGCCGGTAGTCTTGTCTCAGGACGCGGGTCTTGTCCCAAGCGACTCACCCCGTAGGCACTCAGCTTTACGGCCTGACCGATAGTGAGTTTCTCCTCGACCGATAGAATTTCCGGTCCTCGCGACCTTGAGAAAATAATCCGCTCTACTGGAGGGCCGTGAGGAACGCCTCACCGCTTGGCACGGGGTCCAGGTCCTCCATCCAACGCCAATAGCACAGCCGT
>JAJZDF010000142.1 GCA_021828715.1 Thermoplasmata archaeon | reverse complement strand
GAGCTCGGCTTCGGATACCCCCGGCGCGGGGACGGCGCCGACCAGGGTCGGCCGTCCGCGGGTGAGCGTGCCGGTCTTGTCGGTCAGGACGACCGTGACCCGGCTCGCCCGCTCGAGGGCGTCCCGTCCCTTGAACAGGATCCCCTCCTCCGCGGCCCGGCCGGTGCCGACGACCAGCGCCGCCGGGGTGGCGATCCCGAAGGCGCACGGGCAGGCGGTGATCGCCACCGAGACGAAGACGAGGAGCGCGGTCGGGCCGCCGGCCCCGAAGAGGTACCAGGCGACCGCCGCGCTGACGGCGAGCGCGAGGACGATCGGGACGAAGGCGGCGGCGATCCGGTCGGCCAGCTGCTGGAGGGGGACCCGGCTCGTCTCCGCCTCCGTGACCAGGCGGCCGATCTCGCCGAGGACGGTATCCTCCCCGACCCCCGTCGCCTCGACCCACAGCGCCCCCTCCCCGTTCGTCGTGCCGGCGACGACGCGCTGGCCCGGCCCCTTCGGCACGGGGAAGCTCTCGCCGGTGAGCAGCGACTCGGCGGCGGTCGACCGGCCCTCCCGGATCACTCCGTCGACCGGGAACCGGGCCCCCGGTCGCACCCGGACCCGGTCGCCCGGCACGACCTCGCCGAGGGGGACCTCGCGCTCGCTCCCGTCCCGGAGGACGGTGGCGGTCGGGGGGACGAGCTCGTGGAGGGCCCGGAGCGTTCCGCGGGCCCGCTCGCGGGTGAGGTGCTCGAGGTAGTTGCCGGTGAGGATCAGGGTGACGATCAGCGAGGAGGCGTCGAAGTAGTACGTGGGCGGCAGCCCGCGGACCCCCAGGAGGACGGCCGCGCTGTAGCCGAAGGCGACGGTCGTGCCGACCGCGATCAGGACGTCCATGTTCCAGATGCGGCTCCGCGCCGCGTCCAAGGTTCCCCGGTAGTACCCGAAGCCGGGGTAGAACTGGACGACGGTCGCCATCGCGCCCGCGACCCACGGCCAGGCGGCGAACGGGGTGGCGTAGGTGAGCGCCGCGATCGCGAGCGCGAGCGGCCAGGCGATCGCCAGCCGGCGGCGGAGGCGGGCGAGTTCCGCCGCCGGTTCGGCGAACTGCTGGAGGCAGGAGGTCGAGCAGAAGTAGAACGTGCGATTGTCTCGTACGAGATGGAGTTCCGCGGTCGCGGGATCGACGGTCATCCCGCAGATCGGGTCGGTCGCCATCTCTCTGCCCCCCGGGTAGTTCCGCGGCTCAGGGCGTGACGCCGCTGAAGTAGAGGAAGAGTCCGAGCAGCACGAGGACGCCGACCGTGCCGGCGAGGAGCAGGGCGGCGTTGAACAACCTCTCCCGGTCCATGGCACTCCCCCGGCCCCGACGCGCGGGCACCCTTTGGGGATTTCGGGCCCCCACCCCCGTTCCGCCCGCAGCGACCCGGTGCCCGTCGGACGAGGGAAGGCAGCCGCGGGGCGAGGCCGCGGAAGCGGAGCCCGGTCCCTCGCCAGACCGATGCGACGGCCCGGTCGTTGCGCCGACGGGGTCGCTACGCCGCCCGCTCCCCCGCTCGCCCCGGTGCGATCCCGGGAGCTCCGGACGGGGACCCCTCCCCGCTTCTCCGATCGGCCGGTCGGCACGTCCCGAACGCCGGGTCCCTTAGCCCCCTCGGGGATCGTCGCAGGGTCGGGCGGAGCGCCCCGCTCCCCGCTCCCCCCGGGGGGGCGACCGCCCCTCGGCCGGGAGCCTTACTCGCCGGGGGGAGCGGCTCCGGCGGTCGGGGCGTCGGCGGCCGTACCGGAGGCGCCGAGGCCGGTGGGGACGGCCCCGCCCGGGGCCGCCGTCGCGGTCGGCGCTTCGGTGTAGAAGTACTGTCCGCCGCGGAGCGAGGAGATCCACGCGGCGACGAGGGTGAGACCCCCCGCGAACCAGAACGCGGAGCTGATGGCGGAACCGAATCCCGGCGCGACCGTCGCGGCGAAGAAGTGGGGCCGGAGGAGCGCCTGGGTCGTGGAGGAGGAGAGCGGGATCCACCCCGGCGCCGCCTGCGCGCCCTGGAGGAGGCCCATCATCGGGTTCTGGCCCAGGAACGCGCCGAAGAGCGCCCCGGTCGGGTTCGCCGAGATGAGGTGCGCGAGGATCCCCCCGTCCGTCGCCGGCACGCCGGCCCCGGCGAGCACCGTCTCGGCCCCCTGCCCCAACCCGTGGGTGAGCCCGAGGATCACGATCGTGAAGAAGATCGCGAGCGACATCTGCTGGCCGGCGTTCTGGAGCGTGGTAAGCATCCCGGAGGCGGCTCCGCGGTTCTGCGGCGGCACCGAGCTCATCACGGCCGAGGCGTTCGGGGAGGCGAACATCCCCATCCCGCAGCCGTTCAGGAAGAGGAGCAGGCCGACCTGCCAGTAGACGAAGTCGACGGGGAGGAGCGCGAGCAGGAAGAACGCGAGGGAGCCGAGCAGGAGGCCGATCGTCGAGAGGCTCCGCGCGCCGCGCCGGTCGGAGGCCCAGCCGCTCAACGGCCCGGCGAGGAGGAACCCGGCGATCATCGGCGTCATCATGATCCCGGCCCAGAGGGGCGTCTCGGCGAACGGGTAGCCGTGGAGGGGGAGCCAGACCCCCTGGAACCAGATGACGAGCATCAGCATGAGGCCCCCGCGGGCGAGGGAGCCGAGCAGGGAGGCGCTCGCGCCCGCGGCGAAGGCCCGGATCCGGAAGAACTCGAGCCGGAACATCGGGTCGCGCACGCGCCGCTCGATCGCCGCGAACGCCACGAGGAGCCCCCCGCCCCCCGCGAGGGCCGCGATCACCCACGGCGACCCCCAGCCCATGCCGGAGCCGCCGTACGGCAGGAGCCCGTAGGTGACGCCGACCAGGATCGCCGTGAGGCCGACGGCGAAGGTGATGTTGCCCAGGTAGTCGATCCGCTGGTTCGCCGCCCGCGCCGAGATCTCGTGGAGGCTGCGGTAGGCCCAGATCGTTCCCGTGATCCCGACCGGGACGCTGACGAGGAAGATGATCCGCCACGTCGGCAGGACGTACGGGCCGATGGGGATGTTCGGTATGCCGGCGAGGATCCCGCCGACGACCAGGCCGATGAGCGAGCCGCCGATGAAGGCGATCTGGTTGACGCCGATCGCCTTTCCCCGCTCGCCGGGCGGGAACGCGTCGGTGAGCAGCGCGAGCGAATTGGCGAAGAGGAACGCCGCGCCGACCGCCTGGATCAGCCGGAACCCGACCAGCGCCCAGCCGCCGGTGGCGCCGGACCACGGCTCGACGAAGAGGAGGATCGACCCGGTCGAGAAGCTCGCGAACCCGA
>JAJZDF010000141.1 GCA_021828715.1 Thermoplasmata archaeon | reverse complement strand
GATCAAGTCGATCGTCGGCCTCGTCCGACCGGCCAGCGGCCGCCTCACGGTCTTCGGCGCCGACGCCGTCGACGACGGGCTCCGCGCCCGGACGCTGGTAGGCTACGTGCCCGAGACGTCGCTGCTCTACGACTCGCTCACTCCCCGGGAGTTCCTTGAGTTCGTGGCGGGCGTCCGGCGGCTCGACCCGCCCTCCGCGACCGGCCGGGGACGCGCGCTCGTCGAAGCGTTCCAGCTCTCCGACGACTTCGACCTACCGATCGCCGTGCTCTCCAACGGGACCCGGCAAAAGGTCCTCCTCGTCGCCGCGCTCCTCCACGCCCCCCCGCTCCTGGTCCTCGACGAGCCCCTGACGCACCTCGACCCCCGGGCCGTGCGGCTCACCAAAGAGCTGCTCCGCCGGTACGTGGCGGATGGCCGGCGGGGTGTACTCTTCTCGACCCACACGATGGAGGTCGCCGAGCGCCTGTGCGACCGCGTGGGGATCCTCGACCGCGGTCGCCTCCGTGCGGAGGGGTCGTTGTCGGCGCTCCGGGAGCGGATCGGACGCGGCGACGCGACCCTGGAGGAGATCTATCTCGGCCTCACCCAGGAGGAGGCCGGAGTCCGGGCGGCGCTGGACGCGCTCGGGCAGGGATAAGCGATGGGCTGGCGGGAAGCGTACCGTTGGAGCGGGGTTGCGTTCACGGAGATCGCTCTCCAGGCGATCTACGGGTTCCGGCTCGGGAATGTCCATCCGACCGGTCTGTCGGGCCCGTTCGTGGCCCGGGCCCGGCGGCGCGTCCGGCAGAGCAAGTTCCTGGTCGCCGGCCTCCTCGCCCTCCTCACCGCCGGGGCGAGCCTCCTGCTGCGGGTCGCCCCGACCGTCGCCCCCCGCCTCGTGCCGGTCCCGATCGCCCTCCCCGTCTTCGACACGGGAGTGATCACTGCCGTTCTCGGGCTGGATGTCGCCTTCCTCTGGTGGATGGGCCTCCAGGTCCTCCCGACGCTCCTCGGATCCGCCGTGGTGCCGCTCCTGGATACGCTGCCGCTCGACCCCTCCACGCGCCGACGAACAATCGCCCTCGCCTTCCTGCGGCTCTTCGACCTGCCGCTGGGGGCCGTCGTGGGTCTCACCCCGCTGTTGGTGGGGGCGGCGCTCGGCCCGGCCGCCGGTCTCGCGGTCGTCCCCGGGACGATCGTCGCCGCCACGTTCGCCCTCGCGCTTTCGCTCTTCACCGCCCGCTTCTTCCAGGCGCGGTTGCAGGGATCGTCGAGCGGGCCCGGGGCGATCGTCCTCCGCTGGACCTACTTGGTCCTGTGGGTCGCCCCCCTCTTCGGCCTGTTCGGGTTCGTCACCCTCGCTCCGGCGTTCTTCCGCGGGCTCGCCGAGGTCGCGGCCGGCGCCCCGTCGCCGGTATTCTCCGCCGTCCTCGCCGTCTTTCCCCTCTCGTTTGCTGCCCTCCCCCCCCTCGCCGCCGGTGGGGCGGGCGCGCTGCCGCTCGGCGCCCTCGGGATCGCCGTCGTCGTCGTCGGGGCGGTCGGGTACGGTGCCGCGGCGGTGGGGGTAGCCGCAGGCTTCGGGGATCGGGTCCGACGCCTCGCCGCCGCGCCGACCGTGCGGTTCGGCGGACCGAGGGTCCGGCCGTTCGACGCACCCGCCCCGGGTGCCGCTCGGGCGGTCCTCACGAAGGACCTCCGCATCGCGAGCCGCACCCCCGGGTATGCCTTCCTGCTCCTGCTGCCGATCCTCGACGCCGTCGCCCTCGGCCTCCTGAGCTATCTGCCGAACGCCTCGAGCGGGACCGCCGACACGCTCGCGCTCGCCGCCGTGACGAGCGCCGCCCTGCTCGCAACCTTCTTTGGGCCGGCGTTCTTCGCGATTGAAGTGCTGGCCTACGCCTACGGACGTACGTTGCCCCTCCCCGACCGGTCCGTGGTCGCGGGGAAGATCGCGCTGGTCGCCGCGGTCTACCTCGCCTCGGCGGCCGTGGTCCTCGGCTTGGTCGATCTCCGCTTGGACGACCCGGCGGTGTTCGTGGCGTTCGTCTTGGCCGAACTGCCGGCGGTGGGGGCGGCCGCCGGCCTGGAGCTCGGGCTGGTCCTGCGTCGCGCCCAGAAGGCCGGGCTACCGGTCGTGAGCCTCTACTCGGGCGGCTGGACGGCCATCGTCATCGCCCTGCCGGGCGTCGCGGTCGCCGCCGCGCCCCTGGTCGCCTATTCGCTCGCCTCCGCCCGGTCTCCGTTCGAGGCGCTCGGTGCGATGGCCCTCGTGTCGGTCGGTGCCCTGGTCGCCACCGTGGGGCTCCTGTTCCGCGGGGGGCGCCCATGACAACGCCCTCCCTCCCGTCCCGCTTCGACCCGCGCGAGATCGAGTCGCGCTGGCAGGAGGCGTGGCGCCGGAACGGGGCGTTCCTCCCCTCCGATGCGACGGGACCGACGGAGCGGTTCTCCCTCATCCTGCCGCCGCCCAACGTCACGGGGATCCTCACCCTCGGGCACATGCTCGGGGGGACCGTGATGGACGCTTTCGCCCGGTACCACCGGATGCGCGGCGCCGCGACGCTCTGGCTGCCCGGGGTCGACCACGCCGGTCTCGCGACGCAGGTCGAGGTGCGGCGATCCCTGGCGAAGCGGGGGGTCCGGTTCGAGGATCTCCCCCGGGCGGAGGCGATCGAGGCGGTCGAGAAGTGGCGGACCGAGCACGAAGCGGTGATCCGGAGCCAATTCGAGCGGGGGGGGTTCTCCCTCGACTGGAGCCGGTACCGGTACACCCGGGACCCGGGGGCGGTCCGGGCGACGCGGGAGGCCTTCGTACGGCTCCATCGCGCGGGGCTGATTTACCGGGCGGAACGGATGGTCAACTGGGACCCCCGCCTCCGCACGGCGGTCTCCGACCTCGAGGTCCTCCATGCGGAGCAGGACGGGACGCTCGTCTACCTCCTCTATCGCTGGGCCGACGGGAGTCCGGGCGGCCTCGAGGTCGCCACCGTCCGCCCCGAGACGATCTTCGGGGACGTCGCGGTCGCGGTCCATCCGGACGATCCGCGGTACGCTTCGGCGATCGGCCGGCGGGTACGGGTCCCGCTCGCGGACCGGCTCGTGCCGGTCGTCGCGGATCCCGCGATCGACATGGCGTTCGGCACGGGCGTGCTGAAGGTGACGCCGCGGCACGATCCGGTCGACTACGAACTCTTCCGCCGTCACCCGGATCTTCCGATGCCCGAGGAGATCTTCGACGCCGCCGCCCGGATGACCGGCGAGGCGGTGCCGCCCGAGCTGCGGGGGCTCGACCGGGAGGAGGCACGGGTGCGCACG
>JAJZDF010000140.1 GCA_021828715.1 Thermoplasmata archaeon | reverse complement strand
TCCAGCTCGACCAGGGCGCGGACCCTGTCGGTCGGAGCGGCAATCCGCTCGACGATGCGAAACTTCCCTCGCAGCCTGCGGCCGGCGTACGGCGGGTTGAAGTCGACGCGGACGCGGGCCTGGGTGAGGCTGATGACCCGCCCCCGCCGGCCGTCGATGGTGAGCACGGTCCCGATATCGAGCTGGGCATCCTCGCGGCGCATCTCGGGAAGACGGGAGATCTGGTGCATCGAGAACAGTTCGATGAGGTTCGGGTCCCGCTCGCCGAATGCTTCGGTGGGGGTGAACTCCTTCTCCATCGTCTGGCCGACCTCGGCACCGACCAGCGCCTGCTCGACGCCGGGCGGGAAGAACTCCCCGCCGATCTGGTGCGGGCGCGGCCCCCAGGTCCGACCGGCCGTCTCGGGCACCTTCGCCTCCTGGGCGACCTCCTGATGGGTGGTGTCGATCAGCTCCGTCCGTCCGCCGCCCTCGGCCCACAGGTCGTAGTCGAGTCGGATGAGGTCTCCCGATTGGGTGGCCTCGGCGGAATGCTTCGCGCCCTCGGACGGCATGGCCCCGCGGAATCCGGCGTCTCTTTAAGGTTTGCCGGAACCGAGGGCGGGGTCTGGAGTACAGGAACCGGTTCCGGGCCCGAGCGGGATGGCGGGAAACCCGCCCTCCGGCGGATCGAAAGCGTCGCGGACCCGGGCGGCTCCCGGTGACCCGGCGTCCGCCCCCCCCACGGTCCGAATGGGCCGACCGTCGGCGGGAGTGACGGATCTGCGAGACGTCGGCGGATTCCGACCTGCTCCGTGGCACCACCGATAGGGGGGCGGGACGGCGGTAGGGGCGAAACTTCCGCCGAGCGCTCGCGAGGCGGTCCCCCGGTCGGGCGCCGGCACCCTGGAGGAAGGTGGACCCGCACGACCCCCCTCGGTCAGGGTCAGTGCGTCCGCCGGGCGACGACCGCCCACCGGCTCCCAATGCGGGATGCATTCGGCCCCCTCTACCGGCTCCCCGCGGGAGTGGGGACGCCTGGATATCCTCTTCCGAGACGACGGGGCCGACCAGAAGCCGGGCCCCCTGACCCCCCGCCCGGCTACGTGGACGTCGGAGGCCGCGCGGGAGGTCGGTCCTCGACCCGGGACCACCGGATCCAGGCATGGGCGAGCGCGATCGGCTTCATCAGCGCCTCGACGTACCGCAGCGGATGGCGGACCGGGCGCCGCCGCTCCGCAAGGCGCTCCGCCAACTCGTGGTTCTTCAGCATCGACATCGCCATCTGGAAGAGGTACAGGTACCGCTTTCGCGCCCAGCGGACGTAGCTGGTCTCGTTGCTCTTGTCGTGATAGACCCACGCCTCGGGAAGGAAGAGGCCACGATGTCCGGCGCGGGACGCCCGGGTCTCTAGGTCGTGGTCCTCCGCCGTCACCCGGGGATCGAACCCGAACCCGCGAACCAGGTCCCCGCGCCACGCGGAGTTCCCGAGCGGCAGGTAGGTGACGTTCGCCCGGACCAGGTCGTGGTAGATCGACTCCTCCAGCAACTCGTAGTACCGCTCGATCGGGTTCTCGGCTCGACGGATCGGGCGGGTGGGGCCACCGGTGTAGGAGGCCCGTCCCTCCTCGATCGGCGCGACGACGGTCGCCAGCCAATCGGGCGGGGCGACCTCGTCCGCATCGAGGAAGACGATCACGTCCTCCCGGAGGTACGGAAGCGACGCGGCGCGGGCGTCGACCGGACCCCCCGCAAACCGCACCAACTCCACGCGGAGGGACGGACACCGCCCGGTCGCCGCCCGGGCGAGCGGTTCCGGGGTCTTCGTCGATGCCGCGACGAAGACGCGGTCCGGCGTACGGCTCTGGTGCGCGAGGGAATCGAGGGCAGCGAGGAGACGCGGATCGTCCTTGACCGCGATCTCTACGACCACCGTCCCCATCGTTCCCCTCCCCCGGCGGCCGCCGCGCGCGGGCGCTCTCGACCAGCGTGCCCCCCGCTTAATTAGTCTCCCGGGCGGTGGCGGCGCGTGCGGGTCGTCCTGGTCGGCGGGGGCGTGCAACCGATCCCGCCCACCGGCTACGGCGGCGTCGAGCGGTTCCTGGACGACCTCCGCCACGCCCTGGAAGCGGACGGGATCGAGGTCGTCGTCCTGAACCGGGTCCGGCACCGCCGCACGCGGGACGAGTTCCCGTTCGCGCTCGAGGTGCCCCGAATGCTCCGGCGGGAGCGGTTCGATGTCGTCCACACGCATACGCCGGTCGTCGCGAACCGGCTCGCGCTCTCGCGGATCCCGTTCGTGTACACGTCGCACTCCCGGCATTGGTACTACCGCGAGCGGCTCTCCCACCGATGGGGGTACTGGCTCGAGCGACGAGCGGTCCGGCGCGCCCGGGTCACGGTCGCGCTCACCGAGCCGCTCGCCCGCACGATGCGGGCGGCCGTCCCCACCCCGGGCCCGCTGCCGATCGAGGTCATCCCGATCGGAGTCGACCCCGGCGCCTTCCGCCCCGCGTGGACGGCCCGGACCGGGCGACACGTCCTGGGGGTCGGCATCGTGCTCCCGTTCAAACGCTGGCACCTGGCCGCGGCGGCGCTGCGGGGGACCGGGCTCTCCCTCCGGATCGCGGGACCGACGCCGTGGGCCGAGTACGCCGACCGGGTCCGGGCGTCGGGAGACGGGGTCGAGCTCCTCGGCGAGGTCGACGAAGGGACCCTTCGACGCCTCTACGCCGAGAGCGATCTGCTCGTCCATCCGAGCGGGGTCGAGCTGCTCCCCGGGGCGGTCCTGCAGGGCCTCGCCGCGGCTCTGCCCGTCGTCGGGGGCCCGGCGCTGGAGGGGATCGTGGACGACGGGCGGACCGGCGGAGTGGTCCCCGACCGGGACGAGCGGACGTTCGTGGGGGGGCTGCGGTCGCGCATGGTGGCGCTGGCCGGGGACGATCGCCTGCGGAGGAGCTGGGGGGAGGCCGCCCGCGCGGTGGCGCTGGAGCGATTTGCCTGGCCGAGGATCGTGCAGGCTCACCGCGCGGTGTACCGGCGGGCGACCGGCTAGCCCAGGCCCGCGGCGCGCCGCATCTCGCCGATCGTGCGGTCGATCGCCCCGGCGCTGTCGGTCGATGGGCTCCAGCCAAGACGTCGGATCCGTTCGATGGAGAGGAGTTGCTGGGGAATGTCCCCGACCCAGCCGCGCGGCCCGCCGGTGAACTCGATGCGCGCCCGACCGCCGTGGGCGGCGACGACCTTCTCCGCAATCGTCCGCACGGAGATGCGGTCGGTCGACCCGAGGTTGAAGACGTTCACCGTTTCCCGTGCCCGGTCGAAGCCGTCGATCATCC
>JAJZDF010000139.1 GCA_021828715.1 Thermoplasmata archaeon | reverse complement strand
GCGAGGGGGCGCTCCCCACGGTCGTCGCCGGACTCGTTCACGCTCCGGTCGTGGGGATCCCGACGTCGGTCGGCTACGGACGGGGCGGCCAGGGAGAGGCGGCGCTGAACGCGCTCCTCCAGTCGTGCGCCCCGCTCGCGGTGGTCAATATCGACGCCGCGGTCCCGGCCGCGCTGTTCGCCGCCCAGCATTTCGCCGTCCGACCCGTGCGGACCCGGGGGTCCCGGGACGCCCGCCGATGACCGGGGGGCCGCCCCCTTCGGAGCCGGGGGCGGCCCGGCGCCGGGCGGGGTTCGAGCGGCTGTACGCCACCCACCCCGACCGGTTCGGGGGACCGCCGAGCCCCTTCTCGGCATGGGCGGCGGAGGTCGTCGCCGCCGAGGGGATCCGCGAGGGCCGGTGGGTCGACCTCGGCTGCGGCCTGGGCCGGGACGCGCGGCGATTCGCCCGCGACGGCTTCGACGTCCTTGCGACGGACTACGCGACGACGGCGATCGCCCGCGCCCGCGCGGATCCGTCGAACCCACCGAACCTCCGGTTCGAGGCGTTCGACGCGGCGACGGCGGTGCAGGCGCTGCCGGCCGGGTCGGTCTCGGCCGTCTACGCGCACGCGCTCTACATGATGCTCCCCGATGCCGAGTTCGCGGCCGTGCTCCACGACCTTTCTCGAATCCTCCGACCCGGCGGCCTCCACCTCTTCGCGGTGCGGGCGACCAGCGACCCGGCGGCGACCGCCGCGTCGCTCGATGGCCCGACCGTTCGACCGCTCGGCCCCTCGGGCCCCGCCCGGCCCTCGGAGGGCAGCTACCGGTTCTTCGACCTCGCGGCCGTCGACCTCACGACCGCGCGGAGCGGACTGGCCCGGCTCCGAGCGGAACATGCAGGGTCGCGCCACTTCTGGTACGTGGCCGACCGGCGTCCGTGAGCGGTCGTCGGCACCCGGAAGGCCTTTTCTGGGGTCCGTGGCCTCGTGGGGACGTGACCCCCCGCCCGATGCTCTCCGAAGAGGAGGAGGAACGCGAGGTGCAGACGCGGACGCGCCTGCGCGAGCTCGAGAACAAGTTCCACGCGCTCGAGGTCCGCCGCGGGACGTTGATCGACGAGATGCGCCGCCTTTCGGCGGAGCAGAAGTCCCTCTACGACCGTCGCCAGGCGCCCCAGGAGGAGGTCGAGCGGCTCTACGCCGAGCACAACCGGCTGGGAGGCGAGATGGGGGGGATCCGCATGTCCCTCGAGAAGGCGCGCCGCCACCTCGAGGCGGCGATCGTCAGTTGCCGGGAGCTCCGCGCGTCCTTCCCTTCCGCGGACCGGGTCCGGCCGGAGCAGCTCAAGCGAGAGATCGCGGAACTCGAACACCGCCAGCAGACGTCGGCCTTGACTCTCGACGACGAGAACGCGCTCATCGCCCGCCTCCGGGAGCGTAGCAAGGCGCTGCGGGAAGCGGAGGCGCGGACGGCGGTCGTCGCCGAGCACGAAAAGGCCCTCAAGGAGGCCGAGGGCCGCGTGACCGCCTGCCGCGCCGAGGTCGACCGGCTCGTACACACGCTGCAGGAGACCCGGTCGGCCCGGGACGCCGCGATGGAGTCGGTGCGGCGGAAGCTCGAGGAAGCGGGCGCGGTCGTCGCGGAGCTCCGAGCGAAGGGAAGAGCCCGGGCGGCGGTCATGGAGCAGATCGATACCCTGAGCGAGGAGATGGACGGGGTCGACCGGGAGGCCGGCCAGTTGATCGGGGAGTCCCATCGACGTCGGGACGAGGCGCGCCGCACCCTTCGGACCTACTCGCGGGCGGGCCAGCGGCCGACCGAGCAGAACCTGGCCTCCCTCGCCGATACGCAGCTCGAGGAACTCCTGAAGCGCGGGAAGATCACTCTCGGCGGGTGACGGGGTCGAGGCGGGGCCGGCGGCTCACGCCGTGACGATCGCGACCAGCGTCACCCGGAAGAGCAGGCTCTGCCCGGTGACCTCGGTGTTCCAGTTGATCGTGTACGTCCCCGCCCCTACGTTGACTCCGGCGATGAGGAAGTGGGACGCCGAGGGGCCGCCGCCGCACGCCCGACCGGAGGGGAAGGTCCCCACCACGCTTCCGTAGTTCTGGGGGGTGATGTCGTTGACGATCGTGATCGTCGTGGCGTTGACGCCCGTGACGGTCGCGTTCCAGCCCGCGAAGTGCAGGGTCTGACCCGGGGACGGAAGGCTCTCGACGGTGACGGTCGAGGCATTCGACGAAAAGACGAGATCGGTCCAGCCGTAGTTCGGGTCCAGAAACGTGGTGCCGCCCGACGGCGAGGTCCCCGGGAAGCTGACCGTGAAGTTCGCCGGGGTGTAGTATCGGAGGACGGGGACGGGGAAGGAAAGGGGTTCGGTCGCCTCGCACGCCGGATCGAGCGGTCCGTAGGCGAGATCGACGGGGATCGTGACGAAGCGGGTCTGGTTCGTCGCCATCCCTACGATCCCGCGCCAGAAGCCGGTCACGACGCCGCTGAACGTCTGGTTCCCGACCGTGTACTGTGCCGTCGCGGGGCCGACGTGGACGCCCAAGGGATGGTAGGCGGACGGCGACCCGGAGTGGCCGAAGGCGAACTCGAGCGACTTCGGATACGACGCGTTGTTCTGATAGACCGAGTAGACCGAGGTGTCGAAGACCTTCCCGGTCTGCGGGCCGCTCGCGAAGTAGCCGACATAGTTGACGGTCACGTTGGAGCCGATCTGCGCGGTGGCGATCGGCGCCGTGGGGCGGGGTTCGAGGTAATGGTTCACGGCGTAGGCGCCGACGCCACCGACCGCCACGATGACCACGATGAGCACGGCGACGAGGATGCGGGACGGTCCGGTAGCTACCATCGGTCTATCGCAGGAAGGAACGGGGGGTCAGTTCGTCGCAGCTCTCGTCACGCGGATCGGAGAGACAGGTGGTCCTCATTCCCCCGCGACCCGAGTCCACCCCTCATATAAATGCTCCCGACGGGGGGCCGATCACTCGACCCGGTCGGAGAGGCGGAGCTTGCCGACGATCGGCTCCTCGACAGCCCCCTCGTCCTCGAGCCGGGCGAGGTGCGCCTCCGTCCGGGTGCGGTCGAGTCCTTGGGCGGCCGCGCGCCCGAGGAGCTCCCGGCGATCGGCGTAGCTGTCCAGGGCGGCGTCGGCAATCTCCTGGAGGAGGTCGAGCAGCAGGGCCTCCTCCGCTCGCTCCGCCGCAGTCGGTACGGCGCGGGACGGTGGCGGGGGGTCCGGCCGGACCTGCACGGTCGGGGGGACCGACGGCGGGAGGAGCGCGGGGGTACTCCCGGCGACGTGCCGGATCGCGGCGGCAAGGGCGGTCCGGAACCC
>JAJZDF010000138.1 GCA_021828715.1 Thermoplasmata archaeon | reverse complement strand
GGGACGGGATCGTCGATCCGCAGCCGCACCGGGGCCGAGTCGGTCGCGACCCGCCCTCCCTCGCGGTCGACCGGGAGCGGCTCGACCGCGCGGCGGCCCGCGTGCCGGGTACGGTCCTCGCCCTCGCGGTCCCGGGACCGGACGACCGTGACGGGGCGCCCGACCGTCGGGCGCTAAACCTCGTAACGCTCCCACTTGTTGCTCGGTCGATGCTGGCAACCGGCTCCCCGGGCGGGTCGATCGGCCCCTGATCCCGGCCCCGCGGGCTGGCCAACGTCCTCGCCGGGTCGGCGATCTCCCCGGCGGCTCCGGTAAGGGTCCGGATGTCCCCCATCCCGCGCCGCTCGGTCCCGGCGCCCCCGGGGGGGGCGCTGCGGCCCCCGGAGGTGGGGGCGTTCACCGGCCGGGGGACGCGGGGTCCCTCTCCTCCGCCGGTACGCTCGGGGCTCCTACGGTCCGCTGCTCCCTCGGCCGATGGCCGAATTCGACGCATCGAGGGTAGGGGCCAACGCTCCGCGGCCGCTTCCGCCACCGACAGGAGTCAACGGGGATCCCTCGCCGGGACGGCGACGGAAGAGTGTACGGCGTCGCCGACGAGTTCGAGGAGGTTGCGGAGCCGCAACTCATAGGCGTAGGAGTAGCCCCGGACGCGGGTCCGTATGCGGCGGTTGCGGACCCCGGCCGTCGCGACGTGGGCCGCGAAGGCGGGGCGGGAGAAGTACTCCTCGAACGTACCGCGACGCAGATCGTAGCCATACCGGTAGTCGCAACTGTAGATCTGTTCGTCCGGCGCGCCGTAGACGAACATCTTCGGGCACTCGCACGTCCACGGCCGGCCCTCCGCGAAATCGCGCAGTACGCTCTCGGTTTCCATCCGCGGGTAGCCCTCGCGCTTGAGGCGCAGGAGGGTATCGTAGAATCCCTGGAGCTGAGGTGAGGTGAGGCCCAGGCGGAGGTTCGGGGAGCGCTCGCTGTCGGTCTGCCCGAAGTCCAGGGTCGGCTCCACCGAATGGTTGGAGATGGTGGCGCCCAGGGATCCGGCGAGGCGGGCCATCGGCTCCATCGCGTCGAGGTTGAGGGTGCTGATCGTGGGGACGCGCGTGAACTTCGTGGGGGCGATCCGCCGCAGGCGCTCGATCCCCCGGAGCACTTCGCGGAAGGAGCCCGGGCGGCCCCGCAGGCGAGGGGTCGCCGGAGTGGGGTCGCGGGCCCACCGGACCCGCCACCCCAAACGGGATATTCCACGACCTCCGTCCCACGAGCCGTGCGGATTCTGGTGGTAGACGACGATCCCATCTTCCGTACCGAGCTCGGCGACCTCCTCTCGGACGACGGCCACACGCTTCGTGCCGAGCCGTCCGTACCGAAGGCGCTGGAGGCGCTCGCCGAGGAGGAGTTCGATGTCGTCCTGACCGACCTCAAGATGCCGCGCCACGGCGGGCTCGAACTCCTCCGGGAGGTACGGGCCCACTGGCCCCGCACCCTGGTAGTGATCGTCACCGGGTTCGCCAGCGTCGAGACGGCGTTGGACGCGATGAAGAACGGCGCCTTCGACTACGTCCGCAAGCCGTTCCGCATCGACCAGGTGCGGGATACGCTGCGCCTCGCCGCGCAGGAACGGCAGTTCGAAGCGGTCCGGGAGCCGATGCGCGACCCGATACGGGATGCGACCGCGCTGGCCGCGGCGGGCCGTTACGAGGTCCTGCTGCTCGGCGAGGCGCGGGTCCCCGACACCCCGCATCTCACGGTCTTGCCGTTCGATCCCGCGGATCCTTCCGGTCTCGAGGCGCGGGTCGACGAGTTCGTCGGCGGGCACCCGAACGCGGCGGTGGTCGTCTCCGGCGTCGAGCGCCTCCTCGAACACCACCGACTGGAGGACATCGTGGCCCTGCTCGACCGGCTGCGCTCCCGCCTTGCGGGCCACGGGCCGCTCCGGGTCGGCTTCCACCCCCGGCGCGTCCCTCCGACGGCCGCCGTCGCGATCGGCGCGGTGGTGGCCTCGGAGGAGACCCACGGTACGCTCGAGGCGCTGGCGAACCCGATCCGACGCAAGATCCTCCAGCGGCTCGTCGAGGGTCCGGCCTCCTTCGGGGAGGCGATGCGGGCGGCCGGCCTCGACGATTCCCCGAAGATGGCGTTCCACCTGCGGAAACTCGTGGAAGCCGGGCTGCTCCACCACGAGGACGAGACGTACCGTCTTACCGCGCGGGGAACGGCGAGCGTGCGACTGCTCGTGGACGCCACCTTCCTACCGAGTGGGGACGACAGCAACTTGGCGTTCGCAGGTCGGCACGGACCCGGGGGCGGGTCCCGCGAGTCGCCGTAGCATAACGGGCAGTGACCCGGACCCACGGCCGGGGAACGGGCGGCCCGTGGGGGCCGCCCGTGGGGAACGGGTTCGCGACCTAGGCGACGGGGACCTTGCGCTCTTGGACCGGGTGGGCCTTCGGAATGGTCACCGTGAGCGTGCCGTTCTCGAACCGCGCCTCGACCTGCTCGCCGAGGACCGGTTCCGGCAGCTCGATCGCCCGCTGGAACCCCTGGTACGTCCGCTCCCGGCGCACGTACGAGGGCCCCTTCTCGGTCTGCACGGCGGTCGTGGCCCCGCGGATCTGCACGACGTCGCCGAAGACCCGGACGTCCACCCGATCCTTCGGCACGCCGGGCAGGTCGGCCTTGATCTCGAACGAGGTGCCGTGGTCCTCCACGTCTACCAGCGCGGGCAGCAGCTCCAGTCCTGCGGGATCGCGGACGACAGCGGTCGCCCCGGAGCCGCCGAACCAGTCGCGCTGGAACTCCCGGACAAGGCGGTCCATCTGGGCCCAGAGGTCGTCGCGGTCGGACACGGTCGTTCCCGGCGTCTGCACGATATCGGTCGTCATGTTCTTCACTCCCCGAAGGGATTTACAGTAACTATATGTTTACACTTGTATATAAAGTAGTGGTATCGTCTGTCTCGAACTACTGCCGAAGGCTCGAGAGGAGGGTCGTCTCGGTGCGATGCGGGAGGGTTTCGCCGGCGGCGCTCGCGCCCCTCCCCTCGAGCGGGGTGGGATGGGCCCAAGGACGTTCGTGCGGGGGGCCCCTATTCGCAGCAGCGTCGTCGCAATCCGCCCTGCCTCGGTCCGACGAACGGATCGGCCTCGGGTCCGACCATTTCACGATTCTTCGACGGCTTTCCGCTCTTGGCCCGACGGAGCGTGCCGCCCGCGAGGTACCCCTGGGGCGGCACCAGAGCCGGGACGGCGCCAAGCACCGTCCCCTCGACTCGGCGGTTTGTCCGAGGCCGCACTTGCCGGGGTCGTTGCGTATCCCCTATTCTGCTGGGCCCAGGGAGCCGGGTCGTTCGAGATCCCGTCAC
>JAJZDF010000137.1 GCA_021828715.1 Thermoplasmata archaeon | reverse complement strand
TCGGAGGACGACCCCGTCCGGAGCCCCCGCGGGCCGGAGCGGCGCCCCGCGGCACGGACGCCGGGCGGTGCCGCCGTGGCTCCGGCTCCCCCGCGCAAGGTTATCCCCGCGGTCCGTCCTCCCCGATCATGCCCAACCCGGCGTCCCTCTCCCCGACGATCCGGGTCGTTCCCGGCGAGGTGGAGGCGGGGAGCGCGACCACCCGGGTGGTCCTGCCGACGGCGACCCTGCCTAGATGGCTCCCGTTCGTCCGGGTGGCGGAGTCGATTGCCGGCCGACGGCGCCCGTTTCCGGCCCATTCCCACGAGAGGCAGGAGGTGCTGAGCTGGCTCCTCGAAGGATTCGCCACCTATCAGGTCGGGACCGACACCCCGGAAGCGCTCGGTGCCGGAGAGGCGCGCCTGCTCACTGCCGGCGGGAAGGTCGCGCATCGGATCGCCCCCGCCAAGGGAAGTCCGATCCGGTGGTTCACCCTCGTGCTAGATCTTCCCTCGACCGGCCCGGCCGAGGCGCCGGTGCTCCAGCGGGTGGTGGTCGTCCCCACGCTCCCCGAGGCCCGGGAGGTCGTGGTCCAACCTCTGGTCGGCGCCGGCTCGGGCATTCGCTCGGCCGCCGGGCTCGACTGCCTCGCCCTTTCCTCACCGGGCGGAGGCGCGGTGTTCTCGCGAGTCGGTCACGGGCGGCGAGGGATCCTCTACCTCCTGGCGGGGCGGGGAACGGTCGACGGTCGGGCCGTGGAGGCCGGCGAGGCCGCGCTGATCGAGGGCGCGGCGGGGATCGGCATCCACTGCGGGCCGGGATTCCGCGGCGTGATGGCGACGGCCACCGCCCCTCCGTAGTACGGCTCGCGACGAGGACGGGCCGGTGCACGGGCGCGGAGGATGCTGCCCGGCGGTCCCCGCGGGGTCAGTGCGGGGCGGGCGGTAGCTTCTCCAGCCGACCGGATCGTCCGAGCGAGATCTGTGCCCGGCCCCGCGCGTCAGAGACCCAGCCCTCGACGATGCGGACGCGGTCGCCGGCCTCGGCGAGCGCCACTTCCGATCCCCAGAGGACGAGAACGATCTCCCCCGTCCCGTCCCGGAGCCGGCCGTTCCTCACCTTTTTGGTCGTCCCTTCGCGGGTCGTGACCTCGCGGACCGGCTCGAGGTCGGTGACGGTCCCTTCGATCGTCGCCACGCGGGACGGCCGGAGGTCCGATATGAACGTCGCCGGAGGTCGGCTTTCGGGCATGTCACGCCGAGGGGTCCGGGCCAGATAAGCGCCGCTCCCCGGTCGGGGTTGGCGGAGCTCCGCCGGCCGGCGTCGAACCGTTCCGGCCTCCGCCCGGCGGGGGCGGGAGTGAGGGTCGGACCGGGGAAATGGGCCGGAACGTTGCTGGGAGGCTTCGGAGGGGCCCGACCTGCCGCGACCGGGACCGTGGGTCCGGGGGAGCTGCGCGGCGGCGGGGGCCCCTGCCCGGGCCGTTACCCCCTCCGCCGCCGGCCCCCTCCGGGATCGCCCCGCGTCTGGCTCCGCCCCGCCGGCTACCTACGGGGGGTGGCCGAGGTGGGCCCAAACCGTGTTGAACCCGTAGGCGAGCGAGGCGAAGCCCGCCAGGACGACGATCAACAGGAACAGGGCGACGACTCCGGTCCAGAACCGTGGATAGAGCGCCACCAGGTCGTTCGCGAGCGGGGCGGCCGCGCTGCTCTCCCCGCGCGCCTGGACCGCCCAATCCACGTAGAGGGTGGCGGGGAACGCCAGGACTCCCATCGCCCCAAAGCCGAGGTAGAGCAGCAGGGTCTCGAACGGATCCTGCGTGAGCCCGAGCTGATAGGCCCGGATGCCGTAGAAGGCGATCCCTGCCCCGGTCACGAAGGAGATCATTCCCACGAAGTGGGTCGGCAGCCGGTACCAGACCGCGAGGGCGAAGGCGATCAGGAGGAACGCGAGCAGGAACAGCGGGTCGAAGAAGTAGATGTTGTACGACCCGGGGAGCGGCCATGTGAACTCCCCCCAGAAGGCGAGGGCGGCCAGGAACACCCCGATGAGACCGAGGATGCCGGCACCTTCCTTCAGGTGGGATTGGGCCCGGGCGATGTCGTTCCTCCGGCTGTGCCACCAGACGAAGAGGCCGGTATAGAACACCACGGCCGAGATCACCACGAGCAGGTCCAAGATCAGCGTCAGATCGTCCAAGAACGTCGACATTCCACCGGGCCCCTCCGGACCCGATCGACCGACGGCGGCTTCCCTTCTTCAACCCACCGTCAGGCCGGATTTACGTCCGCCGGCGGGCCTCCCGGGTCGTCCGAGGGAGCGAGCCACCGAAAGCGCGCCCGGGACCGGAGCGACCCTGCCCTTGACCGGGATCCGAGCCGGGATGCGGGAGGCAACCGGCGGCGGGGTGGGGCGGCCCGGTCCCGGACACCATTTCACCGGATGAGGCTATCCACCGGGAGGTGCTCCGGGAACCGCCCGAAGCCCAACCGATGGCGGATCGAAGAATGGAGGTGGCGATTCGCCCCGTCCGCAGCGGCGACGTCGCGGTGTTCTACGAGATGGAACTCGAGCCCGAGGGGCGCCGCATGGCCGCGTTCGCGCCCCGGGAGCCGCTCCCCCGGCCCGCCTTTCAGAGCCGGTGGGACGCGCTGCTCCATCGACCGGACGTGGTCCAGCGAACGATCACCGTGGACGGGGAGGTCGCCGGCCACGTCGGACGGTTCGAAATGTTCGGGAAGCCGACCGTTGCCTATTGGGTGGCCCGGACGTATTGGGGGCGGGGAGTGGCCACGGCCGCGCTCGCCGCATTCCTCGAGGAACATCGCGAGCGGCCGCTGTACGCCCGAGCCGCGGCGGACAACGTCGCCTCCGCCCGCGTGCTCCGCGCGTCCGGGTTTCGTCCGTACGGCAGGGAGCGGGCGGTCGCGGATGCCCGCGGCGAGGAGATCGACGAAGTGCTCTTCCTGCTTCCGCCGTCGGTCCCGGCGGCCGCGACGACCGCGTAGGGACCCGGGCCCCCGGAGCCGGGCCGCTGCGCTCGGAGCCGGAGCCGTCACCGCACCGCTCCGTCCGGGGCGTCGCCGGCACTACCCTCTTCCTCGAAGCAGGGCGCCGAAGGACCCGACGTTCGAGGCGCGCGTCGCAGCCGGACGGCCGGCGCAGGTGGGGTTCCGGATGGCCGACTCTCGGGGAGGGTACCCGCGGCGCCGCCGAGGGGTCGTCCGATGTTCCGGATGGTCCGCCCTCGTGGCGTGTGGGATGCGGACGCTCCGCGCGCCTCCCCGCGGAGGACCGGGGGCCGTCCGGCCATGGCGCCGGAGCGCGCGCCGTTCGCGGATCGACGCGGCGGCGCCGGCGGATCCGCGGCGGCACGGGAGGTGGTCCC
>JAJZDF010000136.1 GCA_021828715.1 Thermoplasmata archaeon | reverse complement strand
GGTGCGTCGGGCGCCGCCGGCCCGGTCGTTCCTATCGGGGGCGAGCGACGACTTCCTCGCGATGGCCCGCGCCTACCTCGCGGACGCCGAACATTTCGCCGCGGGCGGCGACCTCGACCGCGCCCTGGCCGCGGCGAGTTACGCCCACGGATGGCTCGACGCCGGCGTCCGGCTCGGGCTCCTCGACGGAGGGGACGATGACCAACGGTTCACCCTCTTCCGCTGACCTCCCTTCGGGGGTCCCGCCCGGGATCCTCTCCGAGATCGAGGCCCACCTCCGGGCCCGCGAGGCCCGACGGGAGGAGATCTACGGCCGGGCCCGCGACCTTCGCCGACTCGCCCAGCGGACGATGATGCGCCTCCATACCGAGCCCGCGCCGGACGACGACCTTCGGGAGATCCGCCGTCGGGCCCGGGAGCTCTCGGAGAGCCTCCGCCGCGAGGGGCGGGGCGACGAGGGGATCGCGATGGACGCGCTCCAGGAAGCGGCCGAGGCGACGCTCCTCGGGGCGGTCGCCACCGGATCTCCGTGGCCGGGTCCCGCCGACCTGGGCGTGGATCCCGAGCCGTACCTCCTCGGACTCGGCGACCTGGTCGGCGAGGTGCGGCGGCGCGCGCTCGACCGGCTGGGCCGGGACGATCTCGCGGGAGCCGAGGCCGAGCTCCGGCGGATGGAGGCGATCGTGCGGGCGCTCCTCCACTTCGACACGACGCGGGCGATCGTCCCGCTCAAGCCGAAGCAGGATGGGGCCCGCGCGCTGCTGGAGCGGACGCGGGGCGAGGTCGTCATGGCCCGCCTCGTGCTCGGTCGGCGCTCGGCGGCGGAACGGGCGGAGCCGGGAGACCCGTAACGGAACCATGGCGCGAGCGGAACGGCGGACGGTGGCGGTCATCGGGGGCTCGGGGATTTCGGGGATCTTCGAAGGCGGGGCGAGGGCGATCCACCGGGTCGGGAGCCCGTGGGGGGCCCCGTCCGGACCGATCGAGGAAGGGGAGGTCGGAGGGATCCGGGTCCTCTACCTCGCCCGCCACGGGCCGGGCCACACGATCCCGCCGCATCGGGTCAACTACCGGGCGAACATCGACGCCCTCCGTTCCCTCGGGGCCGACGCGATCGTGACGGTGAGCTCGGTCGGCTCCCTCCGGGAGGAGCTCCCGCCCGGGACGTTCGTCCTCCCGAGCCAGTTCGTCGACCTCACAAAGGGCCGCCCCACCACGTTCTACGACGGGGGCCGGGTCTTCCACGTCTCCCTCGCCGACCCGTTCTGCCCGGATCTCGCGCGGCGGGCGGCGGCGGCGGGGCGGTCGGCCGGAACGCCGTTCGCCGAGGGCAAGACGTACGTGTGCGTGGAGGGACCTCGATTCAGCACCCGTGCCGAATCCGCGCTCTTCCGCCAGTGGGGAGCGGACGTCATCGGGATGACGCTCGTTCCCGAGGTCACCCTCGCCCGCGAGCGAGCGACCTGCTACACCTGCCTCGCGATGGTCACCGACTTCGATGTATGGGCCGAACGGCCCGTCGAGGCGAAGGAGATCGTCGAGACGATGCACCGGAACGCCGGCCGCATGCGGGCGCTGCTGGAGCGGTTCCTCCCGACCGTGGTCGGCCCGGCGGAATGCGGCTGCGCTGCGGCGCTGGACGACGCCGGAGTGTAGTCTACGTGCGGGCGCCGCGCCGGACCGTGATCGGGATGCGGCCGGCGGAGAACTCGAGCTCCGCGATCGCCACCGGATCGACCAGGTCGGCAGGGACGTCGATCAGGATCGGGGCGCCGAGCGACACCTGGAGCGCGCGGGCCCCGAGGATGCGCGCCCGCTCGAAACGGGTGTACTTCTCGTCGCCATGGGCCGGAGGAGTTCGGTTCGACACCGGGGATTCCTGCGGCACCGCGACGCGCGCGGCGGCCGTCAAGGGGGCGCCCACCCGGGCGAACCTATATACCCTTTGCCCGGGCCGCCCCTGAAATTCGCCCCGGATCGGAGGCCGTCCGGACCGGCACTCCGTTTCCGTCGCCCGAGGTTCTGACCCACCGGGCGTCCGTCGGACGGAGTTTCACCCTCCGGGCCGCCGACGGCTCCCGTCCCGGAGGTGTACGTCCCCGACCGGACCGAAATCGTCCCCACGCGGCCTTTCCCGGTCCGGCCATCGGCAGTTGGAGGTCGGGCACGGACCCCCTGCCGTCCCGAGGCCCGGTTCGAAGGATCCGGGACCATGACCCCGAGGTCGGGCGCCACCCGCCGGTCCCGGTGCGCGTTTCCCCGCGCCGCGGGACCGTGGGGGAGACGCGCCCCCGACGCGCCGCTTGTCGGCGACCGAGGCGATGAATGCCGGTGAGGGGGCCACGGGCCCGGCCGGAGGGTGCGGGAGCTTCCGCGTCCGCCGGGTGTTCCCCGAACGACCTTCCCGAGGTTCGAGCCCGTTCGAGGGATACCGAAACGTTTAGGGGAGGCGGGATTCGGAGGGGTGTGCGCTCCCCCCGGGTCGGCTACGCCATCCTGCTCCTGCGCGGGATCTGGAAATTCCTGGCGGGATACGTCGGGCTCTATCTGACGGCGGTGTTCGGGTTCTGGTATCTCGAGGGGGGCAGGGTCGACCTCCTGAACGCCTTCTACTGGGCGATCGTGACCCTCTCGACCGTCGGCTATGGGGACGTCGTCCCGACAACGGTGAACGCGAAACTGTTCGCCATCGGGATCATCGCGGCGACGGTCTTCCTCAGCGCTTATCTCATCTCGGTCGTCCTGTCGGTCGTGTCCGAGGAGGCCCAGCAGCGCGCGCTCGGCACGCTCGGTACGACCCTCTCCGGCCATATCGTGGTCCTGGGATACGGGGGCGTAGGCAAGGCGGCCGTGCGAGAACTGCTGGTCCAGGACGAGAAGGTCGCGGTCGTTACCGACGACCCGAGCCACCTCTCCCTCCTCCGGAGCCTCGCTCCGGAGAGCCGGCTGTTCGTCACCGTCGGGCCTCCGGCGGATCAGGAGGTCCTGCGGCGGACGAACCTCGACGCCGCCCACTCCGTGATCGTCTGCACGCCGGACGATACCGTGAACCTGGTCGCCGCGCTCAACGTACGGGCGATCGCGCCGAACCTGCGCATCGTCGTTTCCGTGAGCCGGCCCGAGCTCAAGCAGACGCTCAAGACGGCGGGGGTCACCTACGTCGCGTCGCCCGCGGACATGGGCGGCCGGCTCTGCGCCGACGCCGCGTTCCGCCCCGACGTCGCGAACGCGGTCGAGGACCTGACCGAGGCGACGTTCGCGGCCGACCTTTCCGAGTTCATGCTGTCCGAGAGGACGCCGATATCCACCCAGGGCCTCGGCGAGGCGGAGCGGATCGTGCGCGAGGCGTGCGACTGCCTCGTCGTGGGGTACGCGCGCCGC
>JAJZDF010000135.1 GCA_021828715.1 Thermoplasmata archaeon | reverse complement strand
CCGCGCTCGCCGCAGCCGACGTAGACGACGACATCGGAGTCGGCCCACTTCGCGAGCTGCTGCTGCGTGACGGTCTTCCCGCTCCCGAACGGACCGGGGATCGCGGCGGTCCCGCCCTTCGCGACGGGGAAGAACGTGTCGATGACGCGCTGGCCCGTGATGAGGGGGATCGTCGGCGCGAGCTTCTGGCCGACCGGCCGCGGGATCCGGACGACCCACTTCTGCGTGAGGCCGACCGGCCGGGCGCCGGAGGGGGTCATGATCGAGCCGATCGTATCGCGGATCGTGAACGACCCGCTCTTCAGCGCGGTGACGGTCCCCCGGACGCCGGGCGGGACCATGATCTTGTGGAGGATGAGCGGAGTCTCCTGCACGGTCCCGAGGACCGCGCCCGAGGTCACCTCGTCGCCGACCTTCGCGGTCGCGGTGAACTCCCAGACCGCCTTCTCGTCGAGCGGGGCCGCGACGAAGCCGCGCGTGATGAAGTCCCCGAGGTTCTTCTTCAGGACGTCGAGCGGCCGCTGGATCCCGTCGTAGATGCTCTTGAGCAGGCCGGGCCCGAGCTCGACGGAGAGCGCCTGACCCGTGTTCTCGACCTTGTCCCCCGGCCGGAGCCCGGTGGTGTCCTCGTAGACCTGGACGGTCGAGGTGTCGCCGACGAGCCGAATGATCTCGCCGACGAGGCCGAGTTCGCCGACCCGGACGACATCGTACATCTTGGCGCCCGTGAGCCCTTCTGCCACCACGACCGGACCGGATACCCGCGCTACGACTCCCATCGGTGATTCCTCTCAGTGCGGAACGTTCAACGAGACGCCGAGGATCCGCTTCGCCAGCGCCGAAATGCTCTCGACCTCGTACTCCCCGGTCGGGGCCGGGACGAAGACCACGAGCGGACGGAGGGAGTTCTCGGCGTGAAACCGCTGGTTCTCCGAGAGCGACGACCGCACGGACTGGCTCGCGATCACGAGCGAGGTCGCGGGGTCCTGGACGACCTTTTGGAACTCGGCCTGGGCGCTCGACGGCGTCACCTCGACGACGTCGCTGAGGCCGATCAGGCGGAACCCGATCGCGAGCTCCCGCTCGCCGAGCACCACCGTCCGGCGCGGTTCCTCGACCTGGTCGGGCACGGCCTCCTCGGCGGGGCCCCGACCTATTTAAGCCCTCCTCGCCCACCGAGGTTCCGGGCTCGGCGGTCGGCCCGGCCAAAGGGGGTACGGGGGGCGACGGGGCCGATCAGACCGACTGATTCGAGGTCGAGCGGTGGACGTGCTGCTCCTCGTCCGTGATGAGGATGCACTCCCCCTCGCACTCGAAGAGGCACGCCTCGCAGACGATGCACTCGGGGCCGTGGATCGCCAGCGACTTCTCGCCCCGGAACTGGAACTTCGCGGCGACCTCGGCCGAGTCGACCACGTCGGGGACTTCGGACCGGGGCCGGAGGTCGAAGACGTTCACCGGGCAGACGTCCTTGCAGTGCGAGCAGCCGGTGCACCGCGCGATGTCGATATCGACCCGGACCATGCGCGGGGGCCCCGGGGGCCCCTTGGGCTATTAGGCTTGCGCGGGGAGCGCGGAGCGGTGGAGTACGGGCGGTCGTTCCCCGGGACGCGTTCGGCCCCGAGAGGGGCGCCGGGTCAACCGAAGACGGCGTAGAGCCTTGCTGACGGGGGATCCCCGCCCAGCTTCCAGGTCCCGAGCCCGCTCAACCGGCAGGTGAGCGCCTTCGCTCCCTTCGCGTTTCTCAACGTACCGATGGTCGGGCGAATCCCCGCCGCCTCCCTCAGCGACCGCTCCGCCCGGCATGGGTATCACGGAAGATCAGCGGCGGGGGTCGAAGCGGGCGAGGGGCGCGGGTCTTCGCGGTGCTGGCCGCCGTGGTCCAAACCCTCCGACTTCGGAGTCAGGATCTGATCCGAGACGGGCCGGGGTATCTCGCCTCGGCTCGGGGGTAGGGCTCCTCCTCGGTGCCCCGGCCGATCGCCGTGGTCCTTCGGGTGCGTGACCAGGTACGGCCCACCGAGCAGGTTTCCTCGATAGAGGCCGGCCTCTACGAGCCGACTCGCCTACCCAAGTCGTCCGAAAGATGGGGCCGGGAGGTCCAAATCGGGCCCGGGTCCGTCATCGAGCCGGTTCAGGTCTGCGCTTCGGTTGGCGAGTGGGGAGACCGAACAGCCGAGCGGCGTTGTCGTAGAAGACGGACGCGAGCTCCGTCCGAGAGAACCCCAGGGAGGCCACCGCCCCGGCCGCCGCCCGCGGCATATCCAACGGGTAGTCGCTCGCGAACAGAAGTCGGTCCGTACCGACCTTTCGGAGTACCCACGCGAACTGTTCCGCGAAAGGCCCGTCCGCGAACAGGGACGCGGCGGCGGAGAGATCGATCCAGACGTTCCGGCGCCACCACGGATACCTTGCCAGAACCTCATACACGGTCAGAGCCGCGAATTGCGGTCCATGGGCGTGGGCCACGACGAGCCGCGCGTCGGGTTCGGCCATGGCAAGCCGTACGAACTTGCCGGGCTGATCCGCATCGAAGGGAGAGTAGCCATCGAACACGACCGGCAGCCCATGCTTCGCCGCGCGAGCCACGACCGTACGAACGGCCGGGTCCGCGACGTCGAACTGTTGCGTGTTCGGATGGAGTTTGAGCGCCCGAGCGCCGGCGTTCACCACGCGGTCAAGCTCGATCAGCGCCTTCGCCCGGTCGTGGGGGTGCACCGAACAGACCGGAAAGAACCGGCCGTCGGTTTGTTTCCCCAGCGCCAGGACTTTGTCGTTCAAAGCGCGCGTACGAGGAAGATCTCCGCGGGGGGCCATCACGAAGGCCGCCGCGAACCGGATGTCGAGGCCCTTCGTCAAGCGGAGGTAATCTTCGGGGGTGTGGGAGGCACCGACGATGGGCTCCTCTCCGGGAAGCTGCGGATGAGTATGGGCATCTATCATCGGGCCATGGTGGGGGCCCGGACCGGGACGATTCCGCGGCACGGTCCCGGAAGGGCCCGCCCTGTATAAGACCGGAACGGCGGGGGTTGCCTACCACCTACACCCTGCCCGGCGACTCCGGATCGCCGTTGGGCTCGCCTCCGTTCGAGAGGATGTCCTTCGCCGTAAGATCCGCCGATTCCCCATCCTAAACAGCGCGCCCCAAGTAATTGTGCATAGTCTACAGAGGGTCTCGTTCCCCCTTTGCCCGTCCTCGAGGGTGTGCGCCACCGCAGTGGTCACCTCTTCGAGCCGGGGAAAGTATCGGTTGCGCAGGCATGTCCTCCGGGTGAGCTTCCACACCCGTTCGATCGGATTCAGCTGGGGACTTGCGGCCGGCAGGAAGGTGGGACGGTGCGAGGGGAATCCCCGAGCATCCGACTGACCTCGGGGCGGTCATGCCCT
>JAJZDF010000134.1 GCA_021828715.1 Thermoplasmata archaeon | reverse complement strand
CGAACGGACGCCGGCGGGCCTCCCGGGCCGTCTCACTGACCCCAGAACGGGTGGCTCGCCCGGTGGATACGGAGAACTTCCTCCAGGATCTCGCGCTCGCGGGGCGTCAGCGGCTGGCCCTTGAGGGCCCGCGCGGCTCCCTCGGAGAGGGAGACGAGGAGGATGTCCCCCTCCTTCAGGTTCCGTCCGACCACGGCGCCGTCGATCGACGCGGCGAGTTCCTCCCGTTCCTCCGCGGCGGCCACCGACTCGTTCTCCCGCTGGAGGGATCGGAGGAGGCCGACCTCTTCGCCGCTCGCCTGCATCAGCCGTACGCCGGGCCGCAGGGTACCGCCCAGCACCTTGACGCCGACGATCGCGGGCTTCGACGCGCGGAAGATGTAGCCGGCGAGGACCTCGAGCTTCGCCGGCTGCGTGACGGCGAGCCGGCGCTCCGCCTGGAGCTCCCGGAGGCGCTCGGTCCGCCAGACCGTGAACTCCTCGATGAGCCGGTACATCACCTCCCCCTTCACGACCCGGACCGGGCCGTCGTCCCCCTCGGGCACCGCGTCGGCGAGGATCGGCACATTGAACGCGAGCACGGCCCGATGCGTCGGGTCCTTTACGTCCGCCATCCGCAGGATGGTCGGACGGCCGACCGGCCCGACCCCGGCCTCGTGGATCGGGATCTCGTGCTCCCGGCACTCGAAGGCGAGCGCCTCGAGGCCCCCCAAGGTATCGGCGTAGATCGCGATCCCGGTCGGGGCAAGGTCCGCGACCGGATGGCTCTCCTGGGTCAGCTCCTCGAGGACGTGCGCCCGCTCCGCGTCCCCGTCGACGACGCGGAGGAGGCCGCCGGGCAGCGCGTCCTCGATGCCGGGAACGCTCACATAGACCCCGGCGGCCGCGTCGACCGACGCGAGCGACTGGAGCCGCTGGTGCTTCCCCGACTTCTCGGCCTTCGCGGGGACGGGTCGGTAGATCCCGCGGACCCGGGCGGAGAATGCCGCCTCCCGGCCGGTCACGACGACTTCGTCGCCGACGCGGAGGCTTCCCCGGTAGAGGATCACGCTCCCGACCGGCCCGACCCCCTTCTGGTCGCTCCGCTCGAGGATCGTCGCCTCGCCCCGACCCTCGACCCGGCCGAGCTCGTCGCGCAGGAACCGTTGGGAGAGGCCGACGAGGAGCGCGATCAGCTCGGGGACGCCGATCCCCGACCGGGCGGAGACGGGGACGATGCCGACATTGCGCGTGAAGTCGCTCACCCGGTCGAACCGCTCCGCGGAGAAGCCCCCGGAGACGATCTCCTCGGCGACCGCGTAGAGGCGGGTGTCGAGCGCCTTCTGGAACTCGACCCCGGACCGCTGGATCTGGTCGAGCAGGCCGACCGGCCCGGACGGTTTCCGCCAGCCGGTCAGCAGGTCGATCTTGGTGAGGGCGACGACGAACGGCGTCTTCTCGTGGCGGAGGATCTGGATCGACTCCCGGGTCTGGGGCATGATCCCCTCGCGGACGTCGATGACGAGGATCGCGAGATCGGCGAGCGCCCCGCCGCGTCGCCGCATCGTCTCGAACGAGCGGTGGCCGGGGGTGTCGACGAAGAGGAGGCCGGGGACCGAGAACTGGTCGGTGCGGAGGATCCCTGCGCACAGCCGGCGGACGACCTCGCCCGGCACCTCGATCGCGCCGATGTGCTGGGTGATGCCCCCGGCCTCCTTGGCGGCGCGAACGCTCCCGGCGATCCGGTCCAGGAGCGTCGTCTTGCCGTGATCGACATGCCCGAGGACGGAGACGATCGGCTCGCGGAGGGCGGCCACCACGGTTCGAGGGCAGCCGACTCTTTACGGTTGCCCGGGCCCGTCCGGGTCGGCGCCGCCGAGGTCGTGAAGCGAACCGCGAAGGAGCGGGACGAGGAGCTCCGCGCCGTCGAGCCCGCTGTGGCTCCCCAGGAACTCGGGACTCCGCGACTCGGGACGGGGCGACGGACTGAGGAGCCCGGACGGCACCGGCGGCAGGATCACGAGGTCCCCCACCCGCGCGCGGAGCTCGGGGTGGAACGGCGGGGGCCCGAACAGGCCCGCCGCGAGCACGTCGTCCGTCCGCAGGATCCGGGTGCCGGGCGGTAGACGGCGGGCGAGCGCCGCCTCGAGGGCGTCGATCCGCCCCGGCCGCGCTCGGACGAAGCCGGAGCGCCGGTCCCCCGCGAGCGGCCCTTCCATCTCCGCCGTGACGTCGGGCAGGCGGTCGAGCCGGATCTGCAGCTCCGGAACGACCGGGACGAATCCGTGGTCGGCGGTCACTATCGTGGATATCGCACGGGCGCGGCCCGGCCCGAGCGCCCGGGCGACGTGCCCGAGCAGGTGCGCGAGCCGGTCGACCTCCAGGTCGTGGAGCCCGGGGTCGGTTCCCCGCAGGTGCTGTACGGTGTCGAGCTCGTCCCAGTAGGCGAAGACGACCGGGGGCGGATCCCCGCGGCCGAGCACCCCGACGAGCGCGTGGGCGAGGTCGGAGGCGGTGGCGTAGCCCACGAATTCGGCGCCCTCGTACAGCACCCGGTTGAACCCGGTGCGCGCGAAGGCGTGGCGGGAGATCGCGGTCCCGCGCAGTCCCCTCCCGAAGAGCGGGGGGGCCCCGGAAACGTCGGCCGGGCTCCAGGCGGCGTCGACGAGTTCCTCCCGGCCCGGCGACCCGAGCCGCGCCATGCGGAGGACGTCGACGACCGCGTCGAGCCGGGGCAGGTAGAGGTTCGGTCCGACGATCCCGTGCTGGGCGGGGGTCGTCCCGCTCGACAGGCTCGTGAGGGCGGAGACCGTCGTCGTGGGGTAGACCGTGGTGATCGGCCGGGCGCCGGCCGCCCACGCGCTCGCCGACGGGGCGCGCGACCGGCGGCACCACGCCGAGAACGGAAACCAGCCGAAGCCGTCGACCACGAACAGGAGCACCGGCCCCTCCGGGCGGCGGGAATCGAACGGATCGAGGTCCGCCGCGAGCGGCGGGACGATCGCGGGCCCGCCGGTGGGACGGACGTCGAGGCCCCGAAGGACGGAGGCGACGACGTTCGGCAGCGACCGGCCGTCGTACGCCGGCACGGGAAGTCCGAGGGGGGCGCGAACGCGCAGCAGATCCGCTTCCTCGCCCGGCCGCAGGCCGGGGCCGGGTCCCTCGGGAGGCGGCACGCCTCCCCAGCCCGGTTCCGCTACTTAACGCTCGGGTCGGTGGCCGGATCGAACTCGGCGAGCGACGCCTGCTTCTGCGCCCGGCGCGTCAGCCGCTCGGCCCGGACGGAGATCGTTCGGACGGAGGCCGTGGGGGTCGGCCGGGCGTGTTCCCAGAGGTCCCGGGCGAGGCGCGCCGCCTCCCGACGGAGGAGCTCCGGGCCGTCCGCGACGACCGCGAAGGTCCGGAGCCG
>JAJZDF010000133.1 GCA_021828715.1 Thermoplasmata archaeon | reverse complement strand
CGCCGTAAGGCGTCGTTGGCGGGAACCGTCCGTTCCCGAGCTCGACGAGGTTGCCCTACCGGACTTCCGTCCGTCGTTCTTCGGCACCCGGGCGACGCCTTCCACGAATCCCACGTTCCCCTCCTCGAGGACCCGGTGGATACCGTCCCGCAGATCGACCTCCCCGAAGCCCCGGACGAGCGCCGTCTCGCCGCGCGTTCGTGCGCTGCCGGGGGGACTCCGTCGGTCCGTTTCATCCACCGAGGTCGTCGGGAAACTGTTCGGCGACCGTGCCCTGCGGCGCCGTCTTGCGGGCTCCGCCGAGCTTCCGGCTCGGAGATGGGGCCTACCGAGAGGTCGACCTCGAGCAGCCGGCTCCTGCCGGGGGAGGCGGAGGCGCGGCCGGAACTGGGGGCCCCGGGGGTCCGCCGTCCGGCTCCGTACGGCGCGGAGAGGAACCGGGGGCTCCGGGACCGCCTTCGCCCCCCGGGCGCGGGGGGCCCGCGGGGGAGGCCGTGGCGACCCCTCGAGGCTCCGAAGAGGACGGGAACTCCGAAGGGGCCCCCGAGCTCCGACCGGGCCGCCCGATCTTGGGCAGCGGGCTAGTGGCCGCGGCGGGGAGACGCTCCCGTCCCCGTCGGGTCGGGGACGCCCGCGCGACCGGGCGCGGGCGGAGCGGCGGCTCGTCGCCCCGAGCCGCCCTACGGCACGGTGAATACCGGGCGTCGGTCCCCGGGCCCTTCGGCCCACCCGGGTTCGATCTCGGAGAGGGGACGGACGGTCACGGAGATCCGGAACCCCGCCCGGATGTAGACGCCCAGGAACTCGCCGATGCCGGTCGCGAGTTCCGCCCGGCTCGAGGAGCCGATCCCGCTCCCGAGGATCTCCACGCCCGAACTCCGGAGGAGGGACGAGGCGAGCGTGATCGTGGGGCCGGCGAGGTTCCCGATCTGGATGTACCGTACCCGCTCCGGACCGCGGGGCGCCTCCGGTCCGCCGAGGCCCGCGAGGATCGCCTCCGCGGAGGGGCCCCACAGGTAGTCCAGGACCACGCCGATGCGAAACTCCCGCGCTTCCTGTCGGACCGCGTCACGCAGTGCCTCGGCCGGCTGGGCGAGGGGAAGAACGGTGTCGGCGCCCAGATCGCGAAGCGCGGCGAACTTGGATTCGGTGCGGCCCGTCGCGATCACCCTCCGGGCGCCCAGGTACTTCGCGACCTGGATGGCCATGCGGCCGGCGACGCCGGTGGCCCCGTTGACGAGGACCGCCTCCCCGGGCCGGATCGGGGCGTGGCGCGTGAGCGGTATCCAGCAGGACATGCCCGGGTTCGCCGCGGCGGCGGCGGTCGTATCGTCCAGGTCGTCCGGCAACGGCTGGCAACTGCGGGTCTCCGCCACGGACCGCTCCGCCAGCGATCCGAACGGCGGGCGTGTGGCCAGGAAGTACACGCGCTGGCCCGCCGCAGTCCGGCCGACCCCGTCGATCCCCGGAACGAAGGGGGGCGCGGCGTCGCTGCTGTAATGGGCGCCGAAGGCGCGGGCGCGTACGAGAGGGCTCACGGCGGCCGCGGTCACCGAGACGAGCGTTTCGCCCGGATCCGGTCGCGGGTCCCCGAAGTCCCCGTATTCGGGAGGTCGCCCGAACTCCCGAACGATCGCAGCTTTCATCTCCGCCTCCCGCCGAGAGGTCGAGGCCCCGGCCCCCTCATAAAAGGCGCCCCGTTCGCGGGGATCGACTGCGGCGGCGCGCCCGACGACCCGGGGCGCGCCGTGCTTGCCGGGGCGATCGCAGACCGTTTGGGGAAGAGGAGCCCATCCCGGCGTTCCCGGCAGGACCGGGGGCGCACCGGACCGCGGCCGGAAGGGCCGCCCCGGGGAACCGCTCCGCGGAGACGCCGGGCCCGAGCTTCCCCCCGCTCCTCAAGGTCGGGAGCAGTTCCCGATCCGCTGCGTCCCGTGCGTGGGGACGCGCGCGACGAACGCCCTCGGTGCGTTCGGCCCTTAGGAGCGCTCGGCGGCGCGGTCGAGGACCGCCCTCAGGAACGTCGCGCCGTCGCCGAGGCCCTCCGGCCCCCCGCCGCGGCTCCAGTCGAACGCCTGCGATCGGAAGAACGAGCGCTCGGGGTGCGGCATCAGCCCGAATACGTTCCCCTCGGGATTGGTGAGGCCGGCGACGTTCCCTTCGGAGCCGTTCGGGTTCCACGGGTAGCGGGCGCTCCCGCCGTCCGGAGCTACCCAACGGAAGAGGATCTGCCCCTCCTCCTCGAGGGCGCGGAGGCGGGCCGCCGCGTCGCCGCCGAGGACCAGTTTCCCCTCCCCGTGGGCGGACGGGAAAAGGAACCGGGTACCGCGCTCGACCGGGCGGAGCGGCGGGAACGTCCCCCCGTCCCACGCGACGAACGTCGGGCGGCACTCGAACCGACCCGAGTCGTTCGTCATCAGCACCGCGTCCGGCCGCTGGAGCCGGCCGCCCCGGCGGCCGGGCAGGAGCCCGAGCTCCGTGAGGACCTGGAAACCGTTGCAGATGCCGCCGACGTAATGGCCGGCCCGGACGAACTCCTCGAGCTCGGGGCCGATGGCCGCCCGCACGCGCGCGGCGAAGATCGCCCCCGCCCGGACGTAGTCGCCGGCCGAGAACCCGCCGGGCACGAAGAGGGCGGCGTAGTCGGCGAGGGTGCGCCGCTCGGCCCGCTCGACCTCGCGCCCCTCGAACTGCTTGAGATGCACGACCTCGGGAGCCGCACCGAGGTGGTCGAGCGCGACCCGGAGCTCCCGGTCGCAGTTCGTCCCCTCCATCGAAAGGAGGGCGACCGGCAGCTTCCGACGGGCCACGGTCGGGAAGGGACGGAGCTCCCTTAACCGTTCGCCCCGGGATGTCGCGGGCCCTCCGCCCGGAGGACGGGAAGCTCCCTCCGCGCCGCCCTCTGCCCTCCCCGGACCCGCCTCGGCCCCGCGCGATCACCGGCCGCGCGACGGCGGAACCGGGAAGCTCCGGACCTCTGCGACGGAGGAGCCCACCTCCCCGCCGAATCCAGTGCTTGGCAACCGGTCGCCTGACGTGAGACTGTGAGTTCTCGGGAGCTCCCCAGCACCCTCCGCTTCGACTGGAGCCTGACGTTGATGAGAGGAACACCGCGGACGAGCCAGCGTGAACCCAACACGCCGCGGCGGCGGTCGTGCGACCGCAGCGAAGGGAGTTCGTCACCGAGAGAAATACTCACCGCCTCGCCGGACGCGTCGGAGCCACGGTATCAGTGGACAGGTGAACTCGATGCCCATCCTCTGACGGGGGATTCTCGGTTCGCACGCCTACAGCTCCGGTTCTGCTCTCGAGAGACCTTAATCTAGTAGACCGCCTATTACCGGCGTGTGACGTGGATCCGACCGAAGACATATCCCGGGAAGAACGGCCCCCGGACCTACTA
>JAJZDF010000132.1 GCA_021828715.1 Thermoplasmata archaeon | reverse complement strand
TCGCGAAGCGCTCCGGCAGGCGCCGGCCGCCCGGGTCGCCCAAGCGCTCGGGTCGACGGTCCTGGCCCGCAGCGTCCTCAGTCAGCTGGGCCGACCGGCGGACGGCCCGGAAGGACCCCTTCCTCCGCCGCCCTCTTCCCGAGGTCCGGCCACGCCTCCCGCGCCGAGGTCCAAGGTGCGGACGCTTGACGAATTTCCGTTCGACGGGACGCGGTGATCCACTCCTCGACCGGCGTCAGGACGCGCAGGACCGATCGCGTCCCGCCGATCCCGCCCGGCCGGATCGCCCGGGCGACGTAGCCGGCCCGTTCGAGGGTGACGATGCGGCGCCAGAGCGTCGTCGCGGGGTGCGGCCGGGCCCCCTGCGCCTCCGCCAGCTCGGCCTCGCGGCGCCGTACGTCGCCGACCGCCGCCTCCCGATCGCGCGCCGCCTCCTCGATGGCGCGGACGACCCGCAGCTCCACCTCGACCGCGGGCGGCCGAAGCCCGGACGCCGTCGGCAGATCTCCCCAGGCGTGGCCCTCCCGGACGGCCGCCCGGCGGAGGAGGTCGATCGCCCGCTTCGCGCCGCCGCCGTCCTCGAGCGCCGTCTCGACGACCCGGGCAACCTCCGCCGCGGCGGGGGGATGGCCCCACGCACGCGTCCACCGGTCCCGGACGATCTGCTCGAGGGCGGCTCCGCCATACGTCTCCAGCCCAATCGGGCGGCCGAGGACCAGGGACGACGGCGTCCCTGCGACGACGGTCGCCCATCCCTCGGGGCTTCCGGCCAGGAGCGTCCAGAGCGGCGGCAGGCCGACCTCCGCCTCCGGAAGGAACCGGTCCGGGGCGGCGACGGCCCGCAGGATGGGGATCAGATCCGGTCCGCCGACGTGAACGTCGTCGAGGAGGATCACCACGGGCTGGCCCTCGCGGCGGAGGCGCCGGAGGAAGCCCGCCAGGATCTCGGCCGCGGGGAACCCCCGTCCGTCGAACCCCTCGTCGAGGCTCCGCAGCAGCGCCGCCGCGACCCCGTGGGTGCCCCGCGCGCCGGAAGTACGGACGGAGACCAGCCGCGGCCGGTTCCCCACCCCCTCCACCCGGATGCGGTCGAGGACCTCTCGGGCGGCCCGCCGGGCCACCGCGCTGGTGCCGCTCCCCGACGCCCCGGTCACCCCGACGATCCACGGCGGAGGCGCGACCGGTCGGGGCGGATTGAGGCGCCGGACGATCTCGGCGACCTCGCGGGAGCGGTCGACGACGACGGGGGGAACCCAGTCGCGGGCGAGTACCTCGGGGTGGGCGATCGGCTGCATCGCATATTGGATTGCTAAGTTGTATAAGAATGCTAATGTAACAGAGTTCTCCCGGGTGGAGGTTGCCCGGGGGGAGGTCTCCGCTCGGAGGCGGGGCCTCCGGGGGCTGCGATCGGGGCCGGGGCGGCCCGGGACCGGGCTCCCGGGGGAGCGGCCGAGGTGACGGGCCGTCCGGCTCCCCCACCGGGACGGGATCCCGGGACCCAGCCGTTAAATGGCCGGGGCGCTCCGACCGGCGGGGGCACCGATGGGACATCGCGTGACGTTGATCCCGGGCGACGGGATCGGTCCGGAGGTTACGCGGGCGGCGCAGGTCGTGGCCGAGGCGACCGGGGTCTCGATCGAATGGGAGGTCGCGGAGGCCGGCGAGGCCGCGATCCGCACGCAGGGGACCCCGCTCCCCGAGTCGGTCCTGGACTCCGTCCGGAAGAACCGGGTGGCGCTGAAGGGCCCGATCACGACCCCGATCGGAGGGGGTTTCCGCTCCGTGAACGTCGCGCTCCGCCAGCAGCTCGACCTCTACGCCTCCGTCCGTCCCGCGCGGGCGATCGCGGGCGAGGGGACCCGGTATCCCGAGACCGACCTGGTCGTCGTGCGCGAGGCGACCGAGGGGCTCTACTCGGGCGTGGAGCACTGGGTCGACCGCGACCATTCCGCGGCCGAGACGGTCAACATCATCACGCGCAAGGCGAGCGACCGGATCTGCACGTTCGCCTTCGAGCTCGCCGTCCGCGAGGGACGACGCCATGTCACCGGCGTCCACAAGGCGAACATCATGAAGACCACCGGCGCGCTGTTCCAGACCGCGTTCCGGGCGACCGCCCAGAAGTATCCTACCGTCTCGGCCGACGAGCGGCTCATCGACAACATGTGCATGCAGCTCGTGAAGAGACCGTCGGAGTACGACGTGATCGTCACGACGAACCTGATGGGGGACATCCTCTCGGACCTCTGCGCCGGCCTCGCGGGGGGGCTCGGGATCGCTCCGGGGGCGCTCTACGGCGACCGCCTCGCCGTGTTCGAGCCGGTCCACGGCTCCGCGCCGAAGTACGCGGGCCAGGACCGGGCCGATCCGGTCGCGGAGATCCTCTGCCTCGAACTCCTGCTCCGTCACCTCGGGGAACCGGAGGCGGCCGACCGCGTCTTCCGCGCCGTCTGGGAGACCGTCGCCGACAAGAAGGTCGTCACCTACGATCTGGCGCTCCCCGGATACACCGATCGGCCCGTTCCCGCGTCGTCGTGCTCCGCGATGGCGAGGGAGATCGCCCGCAAGGTCCCGCTCGTGGACCTCTCTCGCCCGCCGCCCCGGCCGTCGGCCCGGGCGGGGGTCGGGGCGGACCCGGCGCTCGAGGGCTGAGGCGCCGCGGGCCCCCGCTCCCCGTTCTCCCCGCGGAGCGGTGGCCTTATCGGCCGGACCGTGCGATAGTGGTCCCTGGAGGCGCGTGACGGAGCCGGCGAGCGCAAGCCCCCCAACTTGTTGGGGAGTTAGCGAGCCCGTAATGTGGTCCCCCTCCATTTCGGAATCGCTACCTCCGATGTATCGGCCGAGCAAGTACCGCCTCTACCCGTTCCCCGACCAGAAACGGGAACTCGCACGACAGTTCGAGGAATTGCGGTTCCTGTGGAACTACACGATCGAACAGCGACAGGTGGCGTGGCGGACCGAGCGGCGGTCCCTCTCCTACGTCGACCAGTGCCGAGACCTCGCACGGTGGAGAGCCTACGACACGGAGGGCATCGGGCGCGTCTACGGCCACGTCGCGCAGGAGACTCTCGCCCGCCTCGACGACTCGTTCCGGCACTTCTTCCGACGCGTGAAGGACGGTGGCACGCCCGGATTCCCCCGCTTCAAGCGCGAGGTCAGGTCGCTCTGCTACCCGAACTCGAACGGGTCGGGGGCCATCGTCCCGGGGCGGAACGGCACCCACCGCCTCCACCTATCCAGGGTGGGAGAGATTCCCATCGAGGTCCACCGCACTCCGCCCGAGGGCCGGGTCAAGACCTGCTCCGTGAAGCGGGAGGGCGACCGCTGGGTCGCCGTCCTCACCTACGAGGTGTCCGCCCCTGCACCGCCTCCGGCGACACCGCCCGTCACCCCGGTCGGGGTGGACCTGGGGCTCTCCCATCTCGCCACCCTG
>JAJZDF010000131.1 GCA_021828715.1 Thermoplasmata archaeon | reverse complement strand
CCTCCACCCGGGACTGATCGCCCCCGCCGACCTCGACCGGCTGGCGGTCGCATTCCCCCGACCGTAGGGTGGATCGGGAGGGCCACGGCCGCTTCCTTCGCCTTGCGGGACCGCACCCCTCCGGGTCGTACGCCCCGTACCGTCTCCCTCCGGGACCTTTCGAGCCCCGGATTCATCTAGTGGGCCCTCTCCGTCCTCCTCGTGGGTCCGCCCCTCGAACGTCCGTCGCAGGGTGCGGCCGGCCCCCCGCCCGCTCGGATCCCGGTCCCCCGGCGCTCGACGATCGCGGAGTTCTTCCATCGCCATCCGATCGCGGCACTGGCGGTCCTCACGCCGGGGATCGTCGAGTACCTGTTCGGGTCGAGCTCGTTGCTCCCCCTGGTGGCGGCTCCCCCGATCTTTCTGCTCTTCCTCGCGGTCAACGTCGGTCAGTACACAGCCGGCGTCCTGCTGATCCGCGAGGCGATGGTCCGCGGGCAGAAGGGGTGGGCCTCGGTCGGACTTTGGGCGATCGCCTACGGGATCGTGGAGGAGGGTCTCGGGGACAACACCCTGTTCCGCGGCGGTCACGGGGCCGACGGCATCCTCGGCGTGTACGGGCACTTCCTCGGGGTGAACTGGGTCTGGTCGTTCGGCGTCCTGGCGCTCCACGTCGTCGTCTCCGTATCGATGCCGATCGTGGTCCTCGGGCTCGCGCTCCCCGAGAGCCGGGGCCGCTCGCTCCTCCGCGGCCCGGGGATCGTCCTCTGCTTCCTCGCCCTCGCCGGCACCACCGCCTTCGAATCGCTCTCGAACCTGCGGCTCTACGATTTCTGGATGGGCGGGGCCCTCTTCACGGGATGCTGGATCGCGCTCGCCGGACTCCTCCTGGCCGGCGGGGTCGTGCCCTCGTCGTGGGGACGCCCGCGCGGTCCGCGCCCGACCGCCTCCCGACCGGCGATGTTCGCCGCCGGAGCCGCGCTGTTTCCCGCCCTCCTGGCGACGGAGTATCTCGGTGCCGCGCTCGGGGTGCCGCCGTTCGTGACGCTCGCGGTCGAGGCGGCGATGCTCCTCGGGTTCGTCGAGTGGGTGCGCCGGCACATCGGGAGGGAACGCCACGACCGGGCGCTCATCGCCCTCGCCGCCGGGCTCGTCGTGTGGGTCGGGCTCTTCGGAACCTTGCTCACCCGCCCGTTCCCGTACCCGGCGCCGCTCCTCGCCGTCGCGATCTACTTCTTCTGGCGGCTGGACCGGGCGTACCGCCCGACCGGCTCCTCCTCCGATCCCCCGGCGTCCCCGCCGCCCGCTTCCGGGGCGGCCGCCCGTTCGGCGTCGGCGGTGCCCGCCGGAACAGGTTCCGGGACGACCGCCATTCATTTTACAAATATCTAAATACTTGTTAAATTGTGTGGAACATGTGCGAAACCCTCGAACCACTCCGGCGACCCGATTCCTCGGGGTGCGCCTCACCGACGAGGAATCGGCGCTCCTCGAACGGTTCCGGACCGAGCGCGATCTTTCGACCCGTTCCGACGCGGTGCGGGCGCTCGTCCGGGGCGCGGGCAGTGCTCCCGCGTCCTCGGCCGAGCTGCCGGCGACGCTGAAGGCGGAACTCGAGGAGGTCGTCGAAGAGGGCTACGCCCTGGACCTGGACGGCGCGGTCGCGACCGCCCTCACGCTCGGGCTAGCGGAGTTGGCCCGGATCCACGCCGATCGGCTCCCCGCGCTGCGCGAGCGCGCGCGCGAGGTCGCCGAGCGGCGGCGGAGCCGGACGCGGGCGGACCGCGAGGGACGGGGACTCCTCGGCCAGTAGGTCCCCACGAAAGGTAGAGTGCGAAATGGAATCGATCACCATCGCCTGGAGCGAGCGGAGCGGGTTCATTTGCCGACTGTGCCGTCAGGACGCCAAGCATAATGAGGTGCTGCACATCTCGTACTGCCCCGTTCACGGGCTGAGTTCTCCGTTGGACCAGTTACCGTGGCGTCCGGAGGCGAGAGCATCCCGCGTCTCTACACCCGTACCGGCGACGACGGCACGACCGGTCTCGCCCATGGTGCGCGCGTAGCGAAGGAATCGCTGCGGATCGCCGCCTACGGCACCCTCGACGAGGTCGGCGCCCATCTCGGGCTCGTCGACGCCGAGCTCCCGCCGACGCTGGCGGAACACCGGGCCGCCCTCCGGCGTCTCCAGCACCAGCTGTTCGTCGCCCAGTCGGAGCTGGCGGTCGCCCCCGGGGGTCGGCCCCCCGCGCACACCATCGGGGCGGCCCACGTCGCCGAGCTCGAACGCCTGATCGACCGGTTCGACGGGCTCCATCCCGAGCTGCGCTCGTTCGTGCTCCCCGGCGGCGCGCCCGCGGCGGCGGGGCTGCACGTCACGCGGACCGTCGCCCGCCGGGCCGAACGGTCGCTCTGGGCCCTCGCCCGCGCCGAGCCCGTCTCGCCGGAGCTTCTCCGATGGACGAACCGACTGAGCGACCTCCTCTTCGCGATGGCGCTGGCGGCGAATGCCGCACTGGGCGTCGCCGAGCTCGCGCCCGACTACTCGGTCTGAGGGGGGGAGATCGATGCCGCTCGAGATCGGGCTTGTCGGCAAGCCGAACGTCGGCAAGTCGACCCTGTTCAACGCCCTCACGCTCCTCGACGTGGCGATGGCCCCCTACCCGTTCACCACGCTCCAGCCGAACCGCGGGGTCGCCGCCGTGCGGGCCCCCTGTCCGCACCCGGAGCGGGGGAGCGCCTGCACGCCGGGGAACGCGAAGTGCGTCGACGGGACCCGATGGGTCCCCGTCAACCTGGTGGACGTCCCGGGGCTCGTCCCGGGCGCGCACGAGGGGAAGGGTCTCGGGCACCGGTTCCTGGACGACCTGCGCGCGGCGGACGGATTCGTTCAGGTCGTGGACCTCTCCGGGGCGACCGACGCGGAGGGCCGCCTCGTCCCGCCGGGGAGCGAGGCCCCGTCGGCCGAGGTGCTCTGGCTCGAGGAGGAGCTGGTCGCCTGGGTCGCGGAGATCCTCGGTCGGGACTTCGAGCGCCAGGCGCGGAGCGTCGAGCTCGAGGGGAAGAAGGTCGAAGAGTTCCTGGCCGCCCGCCTGACCGGTCTTTCGGTCCCGCCGGGTGCCCTCGCGCTCGCCCTCCGGACGAGCTCCGTCGACCGCGCGCATCCGAGCCACTGGAGCGCCGACGAGCGGCGGGCGCTCGCGCGCGCGATGCTCGCGGCGTCGAAACCGCGGGTGGTCGCGGCCAACAAGTGCGACCGCGCCGCCGCCGCCGATCTCTCCGCGCTGGCGGGGGCGATCGAGGATATCCCGGTCGTCGCCACGTCCGCGGACGCCGAACTCACCCTCCGACGGGCGGCCCGGGCGGGCCTCGTGACCTACCGCCCGGGGGATCCGACGTTCCAGGTCCCCGATCCGGGGCGCCTTTCGCCGGCCCAGGCGAAGGCGCTCGAGGCGCTCCGATCGACGCTC
>JAJZDF010000130.1 GCA_021828715.1 Thermoplasmata archaeon | reverse complement strand
GCTCGAGCGGGTCACCGAGCCGGGCGGCGAACGGTTTCTCGAACTGGGGCTCGTACGAGGCGACGCGGACGGTGGGCTCCGGGTATTACTCGAGTTGTTCGGGAGCGGCAACCTGATCGTGGCGCAGGGGGAGACGATCGCCGCGGCCTCCTCGGCGCGGCGGTGGGCCGGTCGCACCGTGCGTCCGGGCTCCCCGTACGTCCGGGCCCCCGCCCGCGCGGACCCGTGGGCCCGATCGAGCGGGGAAGTGGAGCAGCTCCTCCACGACTCCCATACCGATCTGACGAGCACTCTCGCGGCCCGCCTCGGGCTCGGGGGCCCGCTCGCGGAGGAACTCGTCGCGCGGATCCGAGCCGACGGGACGGCGCCGGCCTCCGGCACCGGATCGGAGACGGCCGCGCGGATCGTCGACACCCTCCGCACGTGGCGGGAGGAGGTCGGCGACTCGCCGTCCGGCTGGCTGTACCGGGTCGGCGACGCCCCGGTGGACGTGACCCCGTTCCCTTCGACCCGATGGGCCGGAGGCGCCGGAGTCGCCGCCCAACGGTATCCCACGTTCTCCGACGCGGCGCGGGAGTACTTCCGGACCGTGGTGCCGGCCCCGCCCGACGCGACAGCCGTGCGGGCCCTTGCCGAGCGCCAGGAGCTCGAACGGATGCTGGCCCAGCAACGTGCGGCGGTGGAGGCGCTCGAACGCGAGGGGGCGGCCCTCTTGGCGGACGGCCACGCGGTGCTCGCCGCCTACGGGGAGGTCGAGGCCGCACTCGCCCGAGCGCGGGCGTCGGGGGGAGACGACCCGGAGGTGGAGTGGAGCCACGACGGTCGGGTCGTACACCTCGCGCGGAACCGGTCGCCGCGCGAGTCGGCTCAGGCCCTCTTCGAGGCGGCGAAACGCCTCGGGGCGAAGCTGGACGGGGCCCGCGCCGCCCTCGCCGACTCCGAGCGACGAGCGGCCGCCCCCCCCGCCCCCCGCCCGGGAGCCGCTCCGGCGGCCGGCGCGAGAGCCCCCCGCCGCACCTTCTGGTTCGAGAGATTCCGCTGGTTCCTGAGCTCCGAGGGTGCGATCGTCGTCGCCGGCAAGGACGCCGCGTCGAACGACCTCGTCGTGAAGAAGCACCTCAAGGCCGGGGATGTGTACCTCCACGCCGACCTCCACGGCGCGGCGAGCGTGGTCGTGAAGCGGCCGGCTCCCGGCCTCCCCGCGTTAACCGACCGGACGCTCGGGGAGGCCGGCCAATGGGCGGTCGCCTTTTCGAAGGCGTGGCGCGCCGGTCACGCGTCGGCCTCCGCGTTCTGGGTCACCCCGGAGCAAGTGTCGAAGGCCGCGGCCTCGGGAGAGTTCGTCCCTCGCGGCGCGTGGGTCATCCACGGCACCAAGAACTTCCTGAAGGACCTCACCCTCGAGCTCGCGCTCGGGCCGGTGCGCTACGACTCCGAGGAACGATGGGTGGTCGCGCCGGAGACCGCCGTCCGGGCCCGAGGCGTCGTGCGAGCGATCGTCCGCCCCGGCGAGGAGCGCGAGCGCCCGGCGGTCGAGATAGCGCTCGCGCGCGACCTCGGGATCTCCCGGTCGCTGCTCCAGTCGTTGCTGCCGGCCGGTGGCCTCGCCGTCCGCCTCACGTAGAGGCGCTGGACCTCGTCGGAGGGGAACTCGTCCCCCGGTCGGCGCCACGTGTGGCCGCGCGCGCGCAGCCCCACGATCGTCGCCTCACCGGTCGGCAGCCGTACCGGGGCCCCGATCGCGAGGACGGTCCCGGGCGTGACGGGAAGGTCGCCGGAACGGGTGAGGCGGCCCAGGATCAGCGAGTACCTCACCGACCGCCCCCCTTCGCGGACGGCCCATACGGTGGCGATCGCCTGGGCTCGGGCCGCCGGGACCACCGCTCCGCCCTGCGCTTCGATCTTGTGGATCACCAACGGCTCCGTCGCACCGGGGACGCCGCTGCCGACCTGCAGCTTCCGGCTGGCCGGCAGCACCGCCCTCCTCCTCGACGTCCGGTTCCCCTCCGAAACGATGAGCCATATCGAGGCCGTCCGGGCCGGTTCGGAGACGAACGGATGCGACAGGCCGCACTCGCGGCAGCGGGCGACGCCCCGTACTGCGCCCGAGGCAGATCCGCCCCGCTCCACGTGGAGGATCCGGTGCGGGGTCTCCTCCCCGCAGACCTCGCAGGGGATCGTCGCCGATCGGACCGCGGTCCGGGCGTCGTCGGTCGCCGGTTCGGCTGTCGGAGCGGTCGCGGGCATCGATCGTACAGCCCGGCGGGCAAAGATGAGCCTTCGCCCCCGCCGCCCGCCGCGCCGGTGGCCGGGGGACGGGTCAAATAGCGTCCCCGCTACCGGTCGACCTCGCGGCGGCCCCGCGGGGTCGTCGCACGGTCCCATATGCCGATCGAGCCCGCTCCGCTGCGCCTGACGGCCCTCGTCACCGCCCACGACCGACGGGCGTTCCTCGCCGCCGCGGTCCGTTCCGCGCTCGAAGCCGGGGCGGACGAGGTGGTCGTCGTGCGCAATTTCGACACCCCGCTCGAGGGTCTGGAGGGACGGTATCGGAACGTCCCCTGCGCAGCGACCGAGACCTGCGAGAAGCACGCGCGCGGGGTCGAGGAGGCGAGGGGGGAGCTGATCGCGTTCCTCGACGACGACGACCTATGGCTTCCGGAGAAGGTGCCGTACGTCCGGGCGCGCTTCGCCGCGCGCCCCGAGCTTGCCTACCTATGCCACGCGCATCGGGCGATCGACGTGAACGGCGCGCCGGTCGACGCGCACCACCCGGAGCTTGCCGACAAGGACCCGTCCCGGTTCGCCGCCTGGGACGGCCGGGATTTCGAAACCCTCCTCCGGTCGATCTGGCCGGGGAACAACTCCTCGATGGTCGTTCGCGCCGCATGGGCCCGGGGACAGGTACCGTTGCTCCGGGCCTCGGGCTGGTCCTCCGATCTCGCCTGGCTCGTCGCGGCGCTGTCGAGCGGGGCGGCCTGGGAGATCGACCCCGCGGCCCTCTCGTTGCTGCGGCTCCACGACCAGAACATGTCGCAGACGCGGGGTTCCGGGCCGGCGGAGTTTCGCGAACGCCACCGCATCGCCTCCGACCGGTTCGCCCGGGCGAACGCGGCGCTGGCGCGGATCGCCCGGGAACGCGGGCAGGGTCCCCCGAACATGGCGTCGTCGCTTGCGGCGCGGGCGGAAGGGTTGCGGTTCTTTGCCGACCTGGAGGGGGCCCGGCATCCGCGACGGGCGGCCTGGCGGGCCCTTCGGGATCGGGGCGCCCGACAGGACCGAGCCGTCCGGGGGGCGGCGCTGGTCGCCCTGGCCAGCCCGGGGTACGCGCGACACCTCCTCTACCGTTCGAGCCAGCGCCGGTGGGCGCTCGCGCGGTCCGGGTCGTCGGCCGGCGCGGCATGACGCCCGCACCGGAGTAGAGCAAACGATTCTCGGTCTGTCGAGAAGGGGATTTTCCA
>JAJZDF010000129.1 GCA_021828715.1 Thermoplasmata archaeon | reverse complement strand
GGCCGGACCGTCCGCTCCGAGCACGACCGGGGGCTCGCGATCCTCCTCGACAAGCGGGCGCCCGCCTTCTCGCGCTGGCTCCCCGGCCTCGAGCCGATCGGCGACCTGGCCGCCACGACCCGCGCCTTCTACGGCGGACGGCGGGCCCGCTGGTCGCCGAGCCGGCGGCGGGACGCCGCGGATGCCGCCCCGGACGCTTCCGTGCCCCCTCCATAACCGATAAGTGGGGAGGCGGGACGGGGCGCCCGTGATCATCACCCGGACCCCGCTCAGGATCAGCTTCGCCGGCGGGGGGACCGACCTGCCGTCGTTCTACCGCTCCCACGGCGGCGGGGCGGTGACGAGCGCGGCGATCGACCGGTACGTCCACGTCCTCGTGAACGACAAGTTCGAGGGGACGCTCCGGGTCGCCTACTCCCGGACCGAGAACGTCGACACGCTCGAGCAGCTCGAGCACCCAATCTTTCGGGAGGCGATCCGGAAGGCCGGCCTCCACCGGGCGCTCGAGATCCATTCGATCGCCGACATCCCCGGCGAGGGGACCGGCTTGGGGTCGTCGTCGACGCTCACGGTCGGACTCCTGAACGCCCTCTACGCCTACCAGGGCCGCCTCGTCGACCCGGCCCGGCTCGCGGAGGAGGCGTGCGAGATCGAGATCGACCGGCTCCACGGCGCCCAGGGGAAGCAGGACGACTACATCGCGGCGTTCGGCGGCGTCCAGTATTTCGAGTTCCGCGCCGACGACACCGTCCGCGCGGCGCCGATCCCCCTCGCCCGCGAGGCGCGCGAGGAGCTCTCGGACCATCTCTCCCTCTTCTACACCGGCATCACGCGGAAGGCGGACGGGATCCTCCGCAGCCAGAGCGAGCGGACGGACACGAACGTCCCGACCCTCGAGCGGATGCGGGAGCTCGCCGTCTCGGCGCGCGAGGCGATCGTCCGCCGGGACTGGCCGGCGCTCGGCGCGGCGATGGACGAGGGATGGGAGCTCAAGCGGGGGCTCACCGCCGGGATCTCGAGCCCCGCGATCGACGGGTGGTATGCCCGGGCGAAGGCGGCGGGCGCCGTCGGCGGCAAGCTCACCGGCGCCGGCGGCGGCGGATTCCTCCTCCTCCTCCACCCGCCGGAACGGAGCCATCAAATAGCGGCCGCTCTCTCGCCGATGCAGCGGCTGCCGATCCGGCTCGTTCCGGAGGGCTCGCGCATCCTCTTCGTGGGACGATGACCGACCCCCGCACCCCCGCGGCCTACCTCGAGCAGTACGTCGCCGAGACGCGCGCCTGCCTCGAGGCCCCGTACCTCCGCACCGCGCTCGAACGGATCGTCCCGCTCTTCCTCCGGGCCCGGGCCGAGGACCGCACGATCTTCTTCTTCGGCAACGGCGGCAGCGCCTCGACCGCGTCGCACTTCGTCGTCGACATCGCGAAGGGGACCCGCCCGTCGCTCGCCCCGGGGCCGCCCACCGAGCGGTTCCGCTGCGTCGCGCTCAACGACAACGTCCCGAGCGTGATGGCGTGGGCGAACGACACCGACTACTCGCGCATCTTCGCGGAGCAGCTCCGCAGCCTCGCCGCGCCGGGCGACCTGGTCGTCGCGATCTCGGGGAGCGGGAACTCCCCGAACGTCCTCGAGGCGGTGCGGGCCGCGAAGGAGCTCGGCCTCACGACGATCGGGCTCACCGGGATCGGCGGCGGGAAGCTCCAGGGGCTCGTCGACGTGCCGCTCGTCGTCCCGTCGAACAGCATGCAGCACACCGAGGACGTCCACCACATCGTCCTCCACTACCTCACCGCCTTCCTCCGGGACGAGCGGCCGCCCCGCCCGCGATGACGGTCCGCATCCGCGACTACATGGTGCTCGAGGTCGAGCACTTCCTCACGACGACGCGGATCCGGGAGGCGATCGAGCAGCTGACCCGCAGCCGCCACCACGGCCTCCCCGTCACCGACGCGGACGGGAAGCTCGTCGGGTTCGTGAGCGCGAAGGAGCTCCTCCGCCACGCCGGGGAGGGGGGGACGCCGCTGTCCCGCATCATCCGCACGGGGACGTACACCGCGAGCCCGGAGACCGCGCTCGACGACGCCGCCCGGATCATGTTCCGCTACGGGCTCCGCGACCTCCCGATCATCGACGACGGGGGGCGCCTCTGCGGGGTCCTCTCCAACCTCGACGTCGTCCGCTCCCACTTCGAGCGGGCCTCCCCGACGAAGGCGGAGATGCTCCGCCAGCTCCTGACCGAGCGGTACCACCTCGCCTTCTCGGTGCACCGGGGGCTCGTCCCGATCCACGAGCTCACCCCCACGCAGTGGAAGGTCTTCGAGGACGAGCTCGAGGGCCGGCGCTACGAGCTCGAGCGGGGGTTCGCGGAACCGGTCCTGGTCCTCCGCAAGGGCGACCGGTGGATCCTGGTCGACGGCCACCACCGGGCGCTGGCGGCCCGGGAGATGGGGCTCGCCCAGCTCCAGGCGTTCGTCCTGACGTGCGACAGCCCCGAGGCGTTCGCCGCCCAGCGGACCGGCTTCGAACGCGTGGCGGAGGAGCACCACCTCCGCACGGTCCAGGACATCGAGATCGACCGGAGCGCCCACCACCCCCTCCTGGAGATCACGACGCAGCTGCTCCGACGGTTCGACGCCCCGGAGAAGCCCTCCTCGGCGCCGTAGGGGACCGGCCTCCGAAGTCCGGACCGGGGCGATAAAGCGCCGCCCGCCGGTCGGACCGGGAGCCCCGCATGGAGATCCCGATCCCTCCCCTCGACCTCACGGTCGCGTTCCTCCCGTTCGCGGCGGTCGCGCTGTCGATGATCGCGATCACCGTCTTCGTCCTCTCCCGGCTGATCCCCCGGCAACGGGTCGACCTCGCCCTTACCTCGATGGTGCTCGGCGTCGCCGCGCTCGGGGGCGGCAGCCTGCTGCTCCTCGCCCTGATGTGGGTCTTCGTCGACCCGAACGGGACGACCGCCTGGACGTGGGTCCTCCTCGCGTTCAACTTCATGATGATGGTGCCGGCCGGGCTCTGGTTCGTGAGCCTGGTGGTGTACCGGGACCGGCGGGTCGACTGGCACGGCTGGAGCTGGCCGGCGGTCCTCGCGCTCGTCGTCGTCGGCTCGGAGGTGATGATGGGGATCCTCTTCGCCGTCGGCGGGGGGAACGCCCCCCAGACGGTCGAGGCGGCGATCGCCCTCGGACTCGCGTCGATCTGGTTCGACTGGTCGATGGGGACGGTGATGCTCGCCCTCCTCCTCTGGCTTCCCCTCCGCGGCCTCGTCCGGGGCTCGCTCGCGGCGCTCACGGCCGCCGCGTTCCTCGCCCCGTGGGTCGTCGCCGTCCCGCTGGTCGGGGCGGCCGGGATGGGCGTGCTGATGACGGCGGTCTTCCTCGCGCTCTACCTCTACCTCGGGCGACGGAGCCCGCTCCGCTCCGCCGACCTCGGGATCGTGGTCGGTCTCGCGACGGCGTTCGCGCTGATGGTCG
>JAJZDF010000128.1 GCA_021828715.1 Thermoplasmata archaeon | reverse complement strand
ACCATGATCCCGCCGCAGACGTGGCAGGACGGCGAATCCTCGCTGACCCCGCCGGCCCCGGCGGGCTCGGCGGCAAACGCGTCGAGCGGCTTCGTCTCGAACTTCACCGTCTGGCTCGGCGGCGGGGTCGCGGCGGCGCCGTGGCCGTTCCCGTTCTCGGCGGCCGGCCCCTCGAGGCCGATCGCGCGGCGGTCGTCCTCCGTCAGGAACTCGGTGGCGAGCCACCGCGCCACGTAGTCGGGGATCGATTTGGCGAACCGGATCCGCGGGTTGTTCGTCGCGCCGGCCGGCTCGAAGCGCAGGTGCGCGAGCTTCCGGACCAGGTCGCGGAGCGGCACCCCGTGCTGGAGCGCCATCGACATCGAGATCCCGAGCGAGTCCATGAGGCCGTTGACGGTCGACCCCTCCTTCGTGACCCGGAAGAAGATCTCCCCGGGCCGGCCGTCGGGGTAGAGCCCGACCGTCACGTACCCGTCGTGGCCGCCGACCTGGAAGTGGTGCGTCACCGCCTTCCGCTGGTCCGGCAGGCGCTCGCGCGACGGCCCGCGGGCCTCGGCGGGGGTTCGGCCCGCCCCGGTCTCGAACGGCTGCGATGCTTTGCAGCCGTCCCGGTAGAGGGCGACCGACTTGATCCCGAGCCGCCACGCCTCGAGGTAGATCTTCTCGATCTCCTCGACCGTCGCCTCGTGGGGGAGGTTGATCGTCTTCGACGCGCCGCCCGACAGGAACGGCTGGACCGCGCCGAGCATCTTGAGGTGGCCCATCGGCGGGATCGTCCGGGTGCCGCCCGGCGGGGCGAGCGCGCAGTCGAAGACCGCGAGGTCCCCCGGCTCCAAGCCGGGGGCGCCCTCGATCGACCCGGTGCGCTCGACGTGGGCGGTGATGGCGGCCGTCTCCTCGGCCGAGTAGCCGAGGGCGCGGAGGCCGTCGGGGACGGTGCGGTTCAGCATCCGCAGGACGCCGCCCCCGACCAGGTTCTTCGTCTTGACCAGGGAGAGCTCGGGCTCGAGGCCGAGGGTGTCGCACCCCATCAGGAGGCCGATCGTCCCCGTCGGCGCGATGACGGAGATCTGGGCGTTGCGGTATCCCCACAGTTCGCCGGCCTGCACGGTGTCGCGCCACCGGTCGACCGCGGTGGTCAGGAGGCGCTCGAGACGCGGATCGGCGCAGGCGACGCGCTCCGCCGCCCGGGCGTGCTTGCCCATCACCCGGAGCATCGGGGCCCGGTTCTTGTCGAATCCGGAGAACGGCCCCATCCGCCGCGCGATCTCGCTCGACATGTGGTACCCCTCCGCGGAGAGCACGGCCGAGACCCCGGCGGCGAGGGCCCGCCCGGCGTCGGAGTCGTAGGCGAAGCCGTAGTGCATGAGGAGCGAGCCCAGGTTCGCATACCCGATCCCGAGCGGGCGGTAGTCGTGCGAGTTCTGGGCGATCGTCGCGGTCGGGTAGCTCGACGCGTCCACGATGATCTCCATCGCGAGCGCCATCGTCCGGACCGCCTGGCGGAACATCTCGACGTCGAACTCCCCCTTCGCGTCCAGGAACTTCATCAGGTTGATCGACGAGAGGTTGCACGCGGTGTCGTCGAGGAACAGGTACTCGCTGCACGGGTTCGACGCGTTGATCCGCCCCGAGTTCGGCGACGTGTGCCAGTCGTTGGTGATGTCGTCGAACTGGACGCCCGGGTCGCCGCACCGCCAGGCGGCGTAGGCGAGCTTCCGCCAGAGCTCGCGGGCCGGCCCGGCCGTGGCGACGGCGTGGTCGGTCCGGTGGGTCGTCTTCCACTCGCCGTCCCGGATCACGGCCTCCATGAACGCGTCCGGGATGCGCACCGAGTGGTTCGCGTTCTGGTAGGCGATCGACGCGTAGGCGGAGTCGGGGTCGGTCCCGTCGAAGTTCGACGAATACCCTTCCCGGATCAGTGCGAGCGCCTTCTCCTCCTCGCGGACCTTGCAGGCGATGAAGTCGGCGATGTCGGGGTGGTCCATGTTCAGGATCACCATCTTGGCCGCCCGGCGCGTCGTCCCGCCGGACTTGATCACGCCGGCGAGGGCGTCGAACGCCCGCATGAACGACACCGGGCCGGAGGCGATCCCGCCGCCCGAGAGCCGCTCGCGGCTCCCCCGGAGCGCGGAAAGGTTCGAGCCGGTCCCGCTCCCGCCCTTGAACAGGCGGCCCTCGCTCGTCGCGAGGGCGAGGATCGAGTCCATGTCGTCGGTGACGGATTGGATGAAGCAGGCGGAGCACTGCGGGGGGTCGCGGACCCCGACGTTGAACCAGACGGGGCTGTTGAACGCCGCCATCTGCTGGACCATGAGGTACGCAAGGCTCTCTTCGAGGGTCGTCGCCTCCTCGGCGGTGTCGAGGTAGCCGAGCTCGAGGCCGGAGCGGGCGATCCAGTGGCAGACGCGCGTGATCATCCCGTCGACCGAACCTTCGCGGCGGGCGCCGATGATGCGGAAGTACTTCGACGCGGCGATGTTGACGCTCGTCTCGGTCCAGGTCGTCGGGGCGCGGATCCCCTTCTGCTCGAAGACGGTCTTCCCCTCGGCGTTGCGGATCAGCGCGTCGTGGGTCCGCCACTCGACGGTGTCGAACGCGGTCTTCCCCCGGGGCACCAGCCGCGGGACCGGGATCGGGTCGCGCCCGGTGCGGGCGGCGGGCCGGGGGGCCGGCGAGTCGGCGGGGGACGCGGTGCGCTTGCGAGAGACGGCCATGGAGGAACCCATTTCCTGGAGGGACGATCGGCAGGAGAGCGGAACGAGGGCCGGTCGCTACTTAGCCTCGCCTCGGGGGGGTGGAACGCCCTCGGAAGAGGGCCGTTCCCCGCCGGGAGGAGAGCCGCGTGGGGACGGACGCCGCCGCTCGAAACACCAATCGAAAACCTCCGGCCGGCGCCAAGACCCCGGTGGTATAAGTTCGGTTGGTCCGACCGGCTCCCGCGCGGGCCGATCGCGCGTCGTCCGAAGCGTTGAACGCGTTCCTTTGCTAGACGCCTACCGCTCGCTGCGGGGGCCGGTCGGCCGCAGCGGCGGCCCGACCCGGCCGACGACGCCCGCGGGAGGAGGGAGGAGCCGCATCGTGCACGGCATCACCGCGCCGCAGTCGCCGCAGTAGAGCCCTTCCTCGGCGACCCAGAGGAAGGCGCCGCACCGCTCGCACTTGCGCGGGTCGTCCGGGTCGTTCCGACATCCCATGCGTTCCCGCCGCCGGGAGGAGTGCCTCCCGCGTATAAGCCGCGGCGGTCGCACGGCGCTTCCGCCCGTCCGAAGAGTTCGATAAGGGAAAGGGCCCCCTCCGTCTCGGAGGGGGCCGGAAACGGTAGCGGTGCGTCTAGGCGTTCTTCATCTTGGCGCGGGAGATGAAGCCCTTCTTGTCGAGGAAGTACATGTAGCCGTCCTGGCGGGTAATCTTCTCGGTCCCGACCCGGGCCTTCTTCCCGGACTTGTTGAGCTTCGTGGGCGTCTTCCAGAGGTACCCGTCCTTGCCGAGGTAGTACAGGTAACCCTTCTCTCGCTTGACTTGCTCCTTGCCG
>JAJZDF010000127.1 GCA_021828715.1 Thermoplasmata archaeon | reverse complement strand
TCGCGGGCCCGTCGTAACGATAGGGTCAAGGACTCCAAGCCGCGACAGCGCGGGCCAAGTGGACTCTACGACGGACGGAGACGCTGCGAGATGGGCACGGAGGGCGGTTGGTGCCGAGGCTGAAGTTCGCCCTTGGGACGGCGAGCGGTAGTCTTTAGGCCGGGGCAAGAGGCTGCCCAGGCGGGCACGTGGAGCAGCACGGCGCACCCACCGAGCAGCACGCGCAGCAGTGGCAGCAACCTTCCGGGCAGTCGCAGCAGGCACACGAGAATCGTCTTGCGCGGGTGGGTTGGTTCGGTGAGTCCCTCGAATCGACCACGAGCGACCGAAGGCCAACGGCCGAATAGGGATTGCCCCCGAACGGGAGGCGGTGAAGCTTCCCATGGGTCGTCGGGAAGCGGAGGCGGCGCTCGGGGAGGAGATCCGCCGAGCGATGCGGGAGGAGCGGAACCGACGAAGTCGGGACGACCTGGCTTCGCTCGCGGCGCCCGATGTCGCCGAGGTGCGACGGCAGATCGAAGAGGCAGGCCGTCGGTTCGCAGCCCGGGGAGACTGGGCGGTAGCGATCTGGGAGAAGGTCGCCGCGAAGTATGCCGAGCACGAGCGATTTCTCTGGGTGGTGGTGCCCGGGCTGGGCGAGGTCGTGCGGAGCACGGTGGCGCTGGAGCGGGCACATCGAGACGATCGGCAGCGGGTGCGGCATCGACCGGGACGGGAGGCGACCGGGGCGGCGCTGGGGGAGTTCGGGGCGCTGCTCGCGTTCTGGGCGAACGCTCGATGTCGGTGGTTCGTGGAGGAGGGACTGACCGGGCTGAATCTCCGGGCGGAGTTGGCCCGGCAGGACCCGGGGGAAGTCCGGCGACGGCTCGCCACGCTGCCGCGAGAAGGGTGTCGACCGCGGGTGGCGGTACCCATGAAGAAGGGGGCGGAGCGATTGGGGGCGTTCGAGAAGCGACTCACAGGGCAGGCCCCTCTGAGCCAGCGCTGGCTGAGTGGGCGGCCTCGTTCGGGTCGAACCGGAGAGTTCACTCCGCGCCGGCGAAGTGATGGCTATTGGATACCGTAGCCTCGCCGGGAGCCGGAAACCGAGAGGTTCATGACCTAGGGGAGGATATCGAGACCCTCTGGAGGGCGGCACACCCCGACGAAGGCGATGCCGATCCCCGAAGAGTTCGTGAAGAAGCGGACCGAGGTCACGGTGAGCAAGGCCTCGCTCAAGATCCTGAGCTGCCAGCGGTGCGGGGCCCACATGGACCACTCGAACATCCACGGCGGCTACGCCAAGTGCGGCTACTGCGGGCACTTGTACACGCTCCAGGTCGACGCGACGGGGCCGGCCTGAATGGCCGAGTTCGAGGTCGTCCCGGGGATCGTGCCCTGCGTTCTCGCGACGTTGGGAACCTCGGACGGGGTCTTCGCCGAGCACGGGATCGTCCTCTACAAGGAGGACCCGGTGAAGGTCAGTCGACGGACGATCCCGAGCCGCGGCTTCGGGGCGACGCTCAAGCGCACGTCGGTCGGCGGGATCCCGTTCTTCCTGGCGGAGTTCAGCGGCCCCGGGCGCGCCGCCTTCTCAAGGAACGGGCAGGGGGAGGTGCGCACGCTCTCCCTCAAGGCCGGCGAGGTCCTCGATGTCGCGGAGGGGTCGCTCGTCTGCGCCGAGAGGACCCTCGCCTACGACGTCGAGTACGTGAAGGGCACGGGCGGCCGGATGGGGATCTGGTTCGACCGGCTGACGGGGCCGGGCACCTTCGCGCTGCACGCCTACGGTAATTTCGTCACGCTCACGCTGCGGCCCGGCGAGCCGGTCGTCTGCGAGAAGCGGTCGATCCTGCACCGGAGCCCCCAGATGCCGATGACGCCGTTCATCCAGCGCGTTGGCTCGGGTCTCGTCGGCCGCGCCTTCGCCCAGGAGATGTACACGATCCAGGGGCCGGGTACGGTCGGCCTTCAGACGGGGCGGTAGCGAATGCCGAAGTTCGACCACGTCGGGGATGTCTCGCCGTCGCTCCTGCTGGAGCTCGCGCCGCGCGAGCGCGTCCTGGTCCGGGTCGACTCGGTCCGCTATCGCGACCCGACGATCGCCGTCGACCGGGTCAAGTACACGTATCCGAACCCGTCCGGCCGGATCCCCCGAACGCTCTGGCACTACTTCGAGAGCCTCGACGGGCCGGGGACCGCGACCGTCTCGACCGGGATCGTTGGCGAGGTGCGGTTGGGGCAGCTCGGGCCGGGGCAGTCGGTCCTCCTCCACGGCGCCGCGCTCTTGGCCCATGAGGCAACGATGTCCTTCGACCTCGTCGCGCTCGCGAGCTATTCGATGCCGCGCTCCCTGATCGCCCACTACCTCATGGCGGCGAGGCTCACCGGGCCGGGAAGCTTTGCCTATCAGACGCACGGGAACGCGCTCACCTTCGCGCTCAAGCCCGGCGAGACGATCCGGACCGACCCGGCCTCGCTCTTGTCGCTGACGCCCGGAATGCCGCTCCGGGTCTCGGTCTTCGGCGGGAGCCCGCACTTCCCGCCGCTGCACTACTTCCCGCTCGTCGACGTCACCGGCCCCGGGACCGTGCTCGTCCACAGCGGCCGCCTCCTCTACGCGCCGGGCGGGGGCGAATGAAGGTCTCTCTCCAGGGCGGGTTCATCCCGAACGCCTTGGCGGAGCTCGGGCCTGGCGAGCAGGTCTACTGCGAGGCCGGCGTGATGGTCTACTGCGACCCGACGATCACGTTCCACCAGAGACCGTTCACGCAGGGCGGCGTCGGCAAGACGCTCAAGCGCACCCTGATCGGCGGCGTCCCGTTCTACCTCCACACCTACCTCGGGCCGGGCTACGCCGCCTTCAGCCGGTCCGGCCCCGGGGAGATCCGGGTCCTCGAGCTCGGGCCCGGCGAGACCGTCGACGTCGCGGAGCACTCGCTGCTCCTCGCGTCGGCCTCCGTCCAGTACGACACGATCTACGTCCCGGGGACCGGGCGCGTCGGGCGGATGGTCGGGTTCTGGATGGATCGGCTCACGGGGCCCGGGACGATCGTCCTGCACGGCCACGGGAACGTCCTCAGCTTCACGCTCGCCGACGGGGAGACGTTCGACGTCGACCACGGGGCGGTCCTCTTCAAGGACGACCGGGTCGCGATGCAGGCGTTCAACCAGTCGCTTGGCGGCGGACTGCTCGGCTCCGCGATGAGCTACTACGCGCTTCGGGTCCGCGGGCCGGGCCGCCTCTGGCTGCAGACGCTCGACCCGTCGCTCCCCCGGCGATAGACCGGGAGCGCGCCCGCGCGCTTACTCGCAGATCGGTCGACTACGACTCCCCGCGCATGCGTCAGCTCATGGAGGAGCAGCCCGAACTTGCGACGCAGGTTCTTGCTCGGTACGCCCTCGGAGTCGCATTGATGGCCAAGGCGGGATTCCTCGGGATGCTGATGGCTGGCTCGATATTCAGCACCCTTCCTGGGACGGCAGGTAGAAAGCGAAGAGGCCGGGAGTCCATCCTTGAGAAAGAATGGCGGAAGACGTTCTCACCGATTGTCCCACTCGACGCGAAG
>JAJZDF010000126.1 GCA_021828715.1 Thermoplasmata archaeon | reverse complement strand
CGGTCGGCGAGATCGAGATGACGAACTTCATGAGGTCGATGTGCGCCCCGTGGAGTTGAATCGTCTGCTGGGCGACGCTCGCGTTCTGGATGACGAGGCCCACCCAGGTGTACATCAGGATGAGCATGAAGTAGGTGATCGCCATCCCCTTGAACTGGGCGATCGACACCTCGCTCGACATCCGCGTGATCCGCTCCTGGAACGGCCGCAGCGCGGCGATGCGGTCCTTCTTCCCGGACCGAAGCGCCTCCATCTGGACCTTGCGGAACGCGCTGCTCCACTTCTGGACCTTCGCCGTCTTCACCCAGTCGGTCGTGTAATTGTAGGCGAAGGCGGTGACGACCATCTCGATCGCGCCGGCGATCGCCATCGTGGCGAACAGGTGGTTCGACGAGAAGCCGATCGCCGAGTAGAGCACCCCGGCGCCGGTCGGGCACGTCGGCGAGGCCGGGGCGATGGCGTACGTGCCGAGCGCGCAGGCGACGCCGTTGCGCGTCGACGTGTCGAAGAGCATCAGGAGGCCGAGCAGCCCCAGAAAGACGATGATGAACGTGGAGAACTTGAACGTAGGGCGGGGCGCCGCGGGACGCGTCGGGGCGGGCGCGGGGGCGTCGTCGGCCGGGGTCGGGGCCGATTCGGTCTCCTCCGGTACCGGCGCCTCCGCGGCGAGGGGCGATTCCGCCGCCCCGGCGGTCAGCTCGCTCTCCTCCGGGGAGGGACCGCCGACGGGCCCGCCGGAAGGCAGGGGCGTTCCGGCGTCGGGCATCCTACGACTCGCCTCCCAGGAAGCGGCGGAGCAGCGGGTTCATCTCCATCAGCTGCTCCTGGCCCATCGCCTCGTAGAGGTTAATCAGGATTCCGACCATCAGCAGCACGCCGGTCCCGCTCGCGTTGCCGAGCGTTCCGATGAGGTCCGCCCCCGCGGCGAGGGCGCCGACCGCAGCGCCGCTGATCACGGTGATGACGGGGATGTACCGTTCGAGCACCCGGCGCAGGACCCGAGGCTCCCGGCGGAATCCGGGGATCTGCATCCCGGAGGCCTCGATCTGGCGGGCGACCGCTTCCGGTCCCATGTTGGTCGTCTGGATCCAGAACTTCGCGAAGAGAATCGAGCCGCCGACCATCGCGCCGAAGTAGACGACGACGTGGATCAGGCCCTGCCACCACGTGTGGTCGTAGAGGAATCCGCTGTACGTCTGGTAGTTCAGGATCGGCAGCAGCCACGACTCGAGTCCGTTCACCGTGGAAAGGTAGTACGCCCCGCCCCCGATCGGTTGCGTCTGGCTGACCCCGGTGGATGCCGCCTGGGCGGCGGTCGGATACATGCCGACCCACCACTGGTGGCCCAGGAGCGGGAAGTGGGAGAGGGCGCCGTTCGACCAGAGCAGGATCGTGAACAGCGATACGTTGGCCAGGAGCGCGCTCATCAGGATGACGGGAATGTTCGAGGCGTAGATGAGGCGCAGCGGGTAGCGGCCCCGCGCGCCGCGCGCCTCGGCGTGCGAGAGCGGCAGCTCGATGCGGGTCGATTCGGTCCAGGCGACGAGGAAGAAGATCGCCGCGGTGCCGACGAGCGCGATGATCGGATTCGGCTGCCGCAACAGGACCTGCTCCCAGCCGCCGCCCGCCAGCTGGCTCGCCGAGTAGTGGGTGAGGAACCAGATCGTCTTCGGGATCGCCCCGCTCGGTGGATTCAGCGCCGAGATCGGGGCGGACGGAGTCCCCGGGAGCCAATTGAGCGTTCCCTGGACGATCTGCTGCGAGACGCCGGCCGCGATGAACAGCGAGATCCCGCTCCCGATCCCCCACTTCGAGACGACCTCGTCCATGAGGAAGACCAGGTAGCTGCCGAAGACGAGCTGCGCGATGATGATCGTGTCGGCCAGCAGGAGGCCGTTCCCCGGCGACGCGGCGCCGAGGGTCGTCACGAACGACGCCGACGGGGTCACGTAGCCGAAGACCTGGGGGACCGCTTCCACCAGGATCATCGCGATGACGAGGACCTTCTGGGTCCCCTGGTACATCCCCTTGTCCTCGTCGTCGGTGAGGTCGAGGTCGATGATCTTCGCCCCGGTGAACAGCTGCATGATGATCGACCCGGTGACGATCGGGCCGATCCCGAGGTCCATGAGCGTCCCCTGGGCGCCCGCGAGGATCGCCCGGTAGCTGGCAAACAGGTCGATGACGGTCGCCTGGTCGACGCCGAACAGGTAGATGTTCGTCAGCAGGAAGTACAGCAGCAGTACCCCGATCGTCCAGAAGAGCTTCGTCCGGAAGTGGACGTGCCCCTTCGGCTGCGTCACCGCGGGCATGCGGGTCGTGAGCGGCTTCAGGCCGTACAGCTTGGAGCCCGATCCGCTGTAGGAGAGCCCGAGGTAGAGGACGCCGAGGACGACCGCGATCGCGGTGCCGATGACGAGGAATCCGACCAGCGTGGGGGCGGTCCAAAACCAGACGATCCCCAAGAGGACGGCGCCGAGGGCGACGAGCGGAATCGCCCAACGTGGGTCGCGGGGGATCTCCTCGTCCGCCATGAGGCCGAATTGGACCTAGTGCCCGATTTATATAGTCTACGGGGGGAACCGCCGCGTCGGGGCGCCTAGCCCGACCCGGCCGCCTGCCCCGGAGGCTCGGTCAGGACCGTCACTTTCTCCGCGGCGTGCCGGGTCGCGTGCGCGACGAAGACCCGCCACGTGCGAGGGGTATCGCCCCCGCCCAGCAGCCGGTCGACCCCGACCCTCGCCAAATCGGCGACCATCGTGTCGCCGACGCGCACGACGGCGCCCGCCGCCTCGAGGGTCGGGACGAAGGCATCGAGCTCGCCCACGTTGATCGAGCGGGGACGCTCCACGACCTTCGCCGGCCGGTGGAAGCCGTGCCGGCCGAAGTGATCCGGCGCATAGATCAGCATCGACTTGAACTTGTACTTGTGGAGCCCCGCGTTCCCGCGGCCCCCTTGCTTGCCCGCGCCGCGGCCCGCCTTGATCCCGCGGCCGTGGGTGCGCAATCCCCGGAACTTCCTCGTACGGCTCGGCATCCGCTTCCTCACACCATCCTTCGAACGAGATCGTTGACGGCCTTGCCCCGGTAGCCGAGCGCCCCGCCGAGGCCGTACGGCCGCTTCGTCGACCGCCAGCCGCCCTTCGGCGCCCGGAGGCGGAACAGGGGACGTACCCCGCGGACCGGCGGGAGTCCATGCTGGAGGACGTCGGTCGTGAGCGCCCCGAGGTCCTTCGCCGGGATCGCGGCGCCGAACGCCGCATCCGAGATGCGGGCGCCGTCGGTCGTGACCCCGCGCTCGCGGAGCAGGAGCCCGACCGTCTCGGGGTCCGCCTCGCCCCAGGTGATGTACCCCTGGACGCGGTGGAGCATGCCCCGGTACTGGGCGGACTCCGGCACGACCGTCGCGTGGTTCGGCCGCGTCAGGTGGAGGTACCGAAGGGTCTCCACGATCTCGCGGTTCACGTGGATCGACCCCCGGACCCGGACCACCATCCACGCCATCTACGACCCTCCCGACGGGGGTCCCCGTCGTGCCGGAGGCGTCCCCGACGGCGGACCGCCCGGGCC
>JAJZDF010000125.1 GCA_021828715.1 Thermoplasmata archaeon | reverse complement strand
TTTGAACCCCCGACCTGCTGATTACGAATCAGCCGCTCTGCCGCTGAGCTACAGTGGCAACCGTCGTGCCGGATGCCCCGTGCTTCATAAGTTTGGGCTCCCGCCGGGGCGGCCGGCCCGTTCCGGGCCACTCTCCCGGGCGACAGCGGGCGGCGAAGTACGCGGGCAGGGTCACCGACGTTCGCCCCGCCGGGCGGGTGCGGCTCCGAAAAGGGGTTCCCTCCGCACTCCCGGAGGGGAGGCCGACGGGTCCCGGAGGCCCGCCTGCCGACCCGTACGCGAGGGGAATGGGGCCGACCGACGGTCCGGGCCCCCGGGACCGCTTAGCCCCATGGCGCAGCTCCGGGAGTGTGGGGGACGCGTCGGCCGTGCAGGCCCGCGGGAGCCGCGGGGCATTCCCCTACGGGGGGAGGGCGGCATCGAGCGCCTCGCGGAGATCCCGGACCAGATCCGTCGGCTCCTCGATGCCGAGCGAGAGCCGGACCAGGCCCGGGTCGATGCCGCGGGCAGCGAGTTCCGTCCCCGACAGGTGACGGTGGGACGACTCGGCAGGTACGCTGATGAGGCTCTCGACGCCGCCGAGGCTCGCGGCGACCTGCACGATCCGAAGGTGGGCGAGGAACGTCGGCAGGGCGGACGCGCCGCCCCGGAGCGAGAGCGCAACCATGCCGCCGCGGCCGTCCATCTGGGCTCGGGCGACCGCCTCCTCATCGGGTCCGCCGCGACCGGGGTAGTGGACCGCCCGCACCGCCGGATGCCCGGCGAGCGCGGAGGCGACCGCGGCCCCCGAGCTGTTGTGCCGCTCCATCCGGACGGCGAGGGTCTTCAAGCTGCGGCCGAGGAGGAATCCGGCGAAGGGGTCGAGGGGGGCGCCGAGCGCCGAACGGGCGTCGACTTCGCGCATCGGCGCTTCCCGCCCGATCACCGCGCCGGCGAGGAGATCGGAGTGGCCGCCCAGGTACTTCGTCGCGCTGTGCACGACCAGATCGGCGCCCAGGCCGAGCGGGCGCTGGTTGATCGGGGTGGCGAACGTGTTGTCCACCACCACGAGCGCCCCGACCCGGTGGGCCGCTTCCGTCCACCGACGCAGGTCGACGAGGGAGAGGGTCGGGTTCGTCGGGCTCTCCAGCCAGACCACGCGGGTCGGTCCGTCGAGGACAGCCTCCGGGCTCCGCGCCTCGGCCGCGGGGACCTCCAGAAGACGGATGCCGAACCGGGCCGCGAGGTCGCGCAGCAGGTCCGTGGTCCCGCCGTAGAGATCCTGGAGCGCCACGACGCGGTCCCCCGAGCGGAGAAGCGAGAGCAGCACCGCGCTGATCGCGCCCATGCCCGAGGCAAAGAGACGCGCGGCGTCGCCGCCCTCGAGCTGGCGAAGCACCTCCGCCGGCCCGTCCGTCGAGGGGTTGGAAATGCGGGAATAGAAACGGACCGTCCCGTGGGCTGCGGCCTCGGAGAACGCGGATGGATATCGAAACGTCGAGGTCTGGTAGATCGGCGGGGAGATCGCGCCGGCGTTGAGGTCGGGAAGCCGCCCGCCGTGCACGAGCCGCGTCGCGGGCGACACCCACGCGGGGAGCGGCTCGAACCGGCGGCGGGGGCTGTCCGGCTCCGGTTCGCTCATGGTGGGTGACCTTCCGCTCCGGAGGAGGTCCCGCGAAGCAGGCGGAGGCGGCCCGGCGCGTCGATGGCCGCGAGGTACTCCGCGGCAGCCGGCGGGACGAGCGGCCGCCATCCTTGATCCTCCGCGAGGCAGGTGCGGATGTGCGCCCCTTCGAGCCGGAGGCGGTCCTCCAGCGCCGGGCCCTCGACGGCGTATCCCGCCCGTTCGAAGAGCAGGCGCGTCAGGGGATTGTTGGAGTAGACCCGGTCGAACCCGGGCAGCATCGATTCCGTGTAGGCGACCCACTGGGCGTGCCGACGGATGTCCGGGAGCGGTACGATCTCCACCCCGTCGAGGGGGGCGGCGCGGACGGCCCGATCGATCATCTCGAACCGCTCCCCCGCCGTGAACGGGTTCCGCCAGGTGTACGACTCCTCGGCGCTACCGATCGCGACCAGGATCGGAGAATCGGGATGCGCCCTTCGGATCCCCTCGAGGACGGCGAGATGCCCCCGGTGGAACGGCTGGAAGCGGCCGACCAGGAGGCCCCGGCTCACGTCCCCCTCACTCGGGCGAGAGGTCCTCGACGTCCTCGAGGAACTCGTCGATGTGCGGGCAGCGGGCCGTCAGGTAATGGCGGCAGTGCCGGCAGTGCTTGTCGTTGAACGAAACCCCGAGGCGGTGGTCGAATTCGTAGCAGGCGCGGTTGACGAACGACTCCTCGTCCTCCTCCTCCTCGGGCTCGTTCGGATACGGCAGCGGCCGCGGGGGGACGGGCGGGTGCACGGGGACGCGGAACGAGCCTCTCACGAACCGGCCGGGCGACCACTGCGCGGGGGCTTCGGCGCCGTCAGTACGGGCGGCGCATCCTCGCTGGAGCGGGCGGTCGCGAGCACCATCGCCGCGAGGCGTTCGAGGAGGGAGTCCTTCTTCGCGCCGCTGCCGGCCAGCGCGTACTTGAGCACGTCCCGCAAGGTGCGGACCGGGATCACCTCGATGCGGCCCCGGTAGCGGGGCTCGAGGACGAGGTCGTCCAGGTTCGCTTCGGGGATCAGCACCCGGCGCAGGCCCGAGTCCGCCGCCGCCTCGACCTTCGCCGTGACGCCCCCCACCGGCAGCACCTGTCCGCGGACGGAGAGGGAGCCGGTCATCGCGACCGACTGGTCCACGGCAACTCCCTCGAGGGCACTGATGACCGCGGTGGCGATCGAGACGGAGGCGCTGTCGCCCTCCACGCCGTCCGAGGTGCCGACGAACTGGATGTGGATGTCGTAGCGGGAGATGTCCTCCCCCGTGTACTTCTTGATGAGGGCGCTGACGTTCTGGACCGCCTCCTTCGCGATCTCGCCGAGCTTGCCGGTCGCGACCACGACCCCGCCCGCCCGGGTCTGGGCCGGGGTGACCTCGGCGACGATCGGGAGGACGATCCCCGAGAACTCGCTCATCCCCGACTGGGCGTTGATCGCGGCGAGCCCGTTGACGACGCCGACCGCGGAGCCCTCGGTCGAGAACATCCGGTACTCCTTCCGTCGCTCGATGTACCGGTCGGCGATCTGCTGCTCGAGGGAGCGGCTCGCGCGCTTCGCCTTCACGACCTGCTCCGGGTGGACCACCGGCACGCCGTCGGCGAGCGCGATGTCTCCGGCCACGCGCACCAGGCCCCCGAGCTCGCGCAGGCGGAGCGTCAACTGCCCCGACCGGCCCGAGCGCCGCTGCGCCTCGCGGATCACCTCGATGATCGCCTCCCGGTCGAAATGGGGGATCTTCTTGTCCTTCACGACCTCCTGGGCGACGAACCGAACGAGCTTCATCCGGTTCTCGGGCGTGTCGGGCATCGTCGTCTGGACGTACAGCTCGTAGCCGTAGCCCCGGATGCGCGAGCGCAGCGCCGGATGCATCGACTGGATGCTGTCGATGTTCCCGGCGGCGACCAACACGAAGTCGGCGGGAACCGGCTCCGTCTTGACCATCGCGCCGGCGGAGCGTTCGGACTGCCCGACGAT
>JAJZDF010000124.1 GCA_021828715.1 Thermoplasmata archaeon | reverse complement strand
TACCTCGCTCTCCGGCCTCTACGCGTGCGGGGAGGTCGCGTCGACCGGGGTGCATGGGGCGAACCGCCTGGGGAGCAACTCCCTCCTCGAGGGTCTCGTCTTCGGGGAACGGGTCGCCCGCCAACTGCTCCGTCCGTCGCCCGGTGGCCCGACTCCGCCGGCCACCACCCTCGAACTTCCGCTCGCGCCGGGGACCGGGGCGGCGGAGGAGCCGGGGCCGCTCGAACGGATACGGGACACCCTCTGGGACGACGTCGGGATCGTGCGCTACGCCGCCGGACTCCGGAACGCGCTCGATCTGTTCGAATCGATCGGGGCCGAGGTCGAACCGTCGCGCGCGGACGGCCTCCCCGGCCCCCTCGCCAACGCGGCGCTGATGGGGCGCCTCGTGGCCCGGGCGGCCCTCGAGCGCACCGAGAGCCGCGGGGCGCACTTCCGGTCGGATTACCCCCGCCGTCGAGCCCTCTGGAACGGCCACCTCGGCCTGCACCGGGCGCCGCCCGGAACGCGGGAGGCGAAACGGGCGCGCAAACGGTAAGGCCCTCGCTCGCCGTCCGGGGGCGATGGACCTCGACCTGTCGCCGGAGGAGGAGGACCTCCGGGAGGCGGCCCGGCGCTTCGCCCGCAAGGAGATCGCCCCGGTGGCGGCGCGGATGGACCGGGACGACTGGTTTCCGCGCGAGCTGTTCCGCCGGCTCGGGGAACACGGATTCCTCGGGCTGACGATTCCGACCGAGTACGGGGGCCTCGGCCTGTCGTACCGGTGCCAGGCGCTCGTGCTCGAGGAGATCGCCCGGGTGAGCCCGGCGCTGGCGCTCAGCGTCGGCGCCCATTCGAACCTCTTCGCCGACAACCTCGCGCGGAACGGGACCGACGCCCAGCGGAAGGAGGTCCTTCCCGCGATCGTCGCGGGGGAGGCGGTCGGCGCCCTCGCGCTCACCGAGCCGAACGCCGGGTCGGACGCGGTCGCGCTCTCGACCCGCGCCGAACGCGCCGGGGACGAGTACGTACTACGGGGGTCCAAGCAGTTCATCACGAACGGGCCGGTCGCCGACTGGCTGCTCGTCTATGCCAAGACCGCGCCGGAGCGCGGGGCGCACGGGATCTCCGCCTTTTTGGTCCGCCGCGACACTCCCGGTTTTTCCGTCGCGAAGAGCCTCGACAAGATGGGGATGCGGGGCTCCCCGACGGGCGAGCTCTCTTTCCAGGGATGTCGGGTCCCGGCGGAGCGGCGGGTGGGGCCGGAGAACGGCGGCGTATCGGTGATGATGGGGGGCCTGAACGTCGAGCGGGCGGTCCTCGGGGCGATTCCGGTGGGGATCCTCGGCGAGTGCCTCGACCTCTCGATCGCCTACGCCCGGCAGCGGGAGCAGTTCGGCCGCAAGATCGGCCACTTCGAGCTCGTACAGGAGAAGATCGCGGACATGTATGCCGACCTCGAGGCTTCGCGGCTCCTGGTCTACGCCGCTCTCGCGTCGGTCGCCCGCGACCTGCGGAGCGGCCGGGCGAGCTCGGCCGCGCTCACGTTCGCCTCGGAGGCGTCGACCCGGCACGCCCTGGCGGCGATCCAGATCCACGGCGGGTACGGGTACATGCGGGACCTGCCGATCGAGCGCCTCGCCCGCGACGCGAAACTCCTCGAGATCGGCGCCGGGACGAGCGAGATACGACGGCTGGTCGTCGCCCGGGAGCTCCTGGGACCGGAGTTCCGGGCGTAACGGCGCGCGACCGAACGTATATAGCCGCCCGCGGCGAATCCCTGTCGATGGCCGGGCGTCCCCCTGCGTCCGCGACGACCGGGTCGACCGCGCTCCGCCTCGAGGTCCTGAAGGAACTCCAGGCGCTCGTGGACGACCGGGAGGTCCGCGACCGGCTCGACCGGGGCCCGCTTGCCGAGGCGAAGGGCCGGGAACACTGGATCCTCCACCTGCTGCTCCGGGCCCAGGAGTCGACCAACGCCCACTTCGACGTCCTCATCCAGACGGTCTATTCGAACCTCACCGCGCGGCTCACGGCGCTCGACGACCGCCTGCAGCGCGTGGAGGGGGTCGAGCAGAGCCTGGGGGACGAGGTGAAGAGCCGCTTCGAGGGGATCGAGGGGTCGCTCGCCGCGCGCGTGGGGCAGGAGATCGAAACCCATGTCGGGACGGCCGCCCAACGGGTCGGGGATGCCCTCGGCGGGAATCTCGACGCGAAGTGGAAACCGATCGGCGACTCCGTCGAGACGTTCGTCCAGCGCTCGGGCCAGCTCACCAAGGACCTCTCCGACACGTTCCGCGTCGCCACCCAGAACCGGCTCCTCCTGAACGAGAACGCGCGGCGGATCATCGACCTCGGCCGGGACATTTTGGCGCTCGAGGAGAGCCTCAAGCTCGCGCTCGCGAAGACGCTCGAGGACGGCCTGCTCCCTCTCGAACAGCGGATCGCCGCGCTGGAGGCGCGTCTCGGGGACGGGGCGACGGCCCCGAGCGACTCGCCCGGGGCGTAGCGGCCGATGCGCCTTTCCCGCCGCCATCCGCGCTACGCCAGCCTCCGGGTCCGCGCCGCCCTCGCACGCGCTAGCCGGGCCGGGCTCGTCGTCCCCGAGGGGCTGATCGCCCACGGCCGCGGGGAGATGTTCGATTACCTCCTCGGCGAGCGCACGACCCCGGGGGCGCGACGTGCCGAGCGGTGGGCGGCCCAGTGGCTCCGTGCCGCGCGGCACCCCGTGGTCAGCATCAACGGCAACGTGGCCGCGCTCGCCGCCCCGGAGATCGTACGCCTCGCCGCCGCCCGCCCTGGGCTCGCGGTCGAGGTGAACCTCTTCCACCGCACGCCGAAGCGCGTCCGGGCGGTCGTCGCGGCGCTCCGTCACGCGGGCCTCGCGGAGGTCCGGGGCAAGCGCCCTACGGCCCGCATCCCCGGCCTCCCGTCCGACCGCGCGCTCGTCGACCGGGAGGGGATCTACCGGGCGGACGTGTGCGTCGTCCCGCTCGAGGACGGGGACCGGACGGAGGCCCTGCGCGCGCTCGGCAAGCGCGTCATCTCCAGCGACCTCAATCCCCTCTCGCGGACCAGCCAGCGCGCCGACCTTCCGATCGTCGACGAGGTGACCCGCGCCCTCGACCGGCTCGCAGAGTCCGTGACGCGGGACCGAACCCCGCTCGGCTCCGGCGACTTCCACCCGGTCGACCGGGGAGCGCTCCTCGCGGCGGCCCTCGGGACGATCGGGCGGAACCTCACGCGCCGGGCGGAGGCGGCTCGAGGGCGGTCGCGAGGACGGCCGGCGCGATCCGCCCGGCGACCCGCTCGAGGAACACCCGGTCGGTCGCGTCGAACGCCTTGACGGCCGTGCCGTCGATGTCGATCTCCCCGATCACCCGTCCCGCCTCCGTCACCGGAACGACGATCTCGGAGCGGGTCGACAGAAAGCAGGCGAGGTAGTCGGGGGACTCCCGCACATCGTCCACGACGACAGTACGTCCCTCCCGCGCCGCCCGGCCGCAGATCCCGCGCCCGATCGGGATCCGGGTGTGCAGACAGATCTCCATAGCGGTCTGATTCCTGTCCCCCGACCGTATTGACCCGGCCATCTCCACTGAGCCGGTAGAGACGCTGATCCCGGTCACCCACGAAAACGAT
>JAJZDF010000123.1 GCA_021828715.1 Thermoplasmata archaeon | reverse complement strand
GGTGGGCCCCCTCGACCAGATCCCCCCGGTAGTACCGGCACTTCTCGAGCGGCGCCGCGACGAGCCGGGCGCCGGCCAGGAGCGCGCCGTCCGGGCCCAGGATCGAGCCGCGGGGCACTTCGTCCGGCTCGACCCCCTTGAGCGCGAGGCCGACGCGCTCGCCGCACTCCGCCTCCTTGCGATCGACGTCGTGGACCTGGATGGACCGGAGTTCCACCTCCTTCGCCCCGGGCCAGAGTCGGTGGTGCTCGTGCGCCCGGAGAGTGCCCTGCCGGATCAGGCCGAGCGCCACGGTGCCGACCCCCTTCACGGGGAACGCGTGGTCGATCACCGCGAGCGGGGGCCCGGGCCGCTCGGGGGCGTTCCACCCCGCGAGCGACTCCCGGAGATGGACGGGATCGAGCGGCCGTCGGGGGGCGTCTTCGAGGGGTCCCCCCTTCAGGAGCCGCGCGACCTCCACTTCCCCGACCGTCGGTCCGAGCACGACCTCGGTCGGGACGGACGCGAGCTCCACCGTGGCGATCGTCTCGGCCACGGCCCGGTTCAACTCCCCGACGACGAGCAGGACCCGGTCCGCCATCCCGATCGCGGTGACGAGAGGAGGGAACTTCTCGGGAAACTGCGACGGCTCGACGATCGTCTCGGCGTGGCCGTCCCGAACGGCGTGGTACAGGGTGAGGTCGGAGACGGTTCCCTTTTTCCCGAGCTCCTTGCCCAGGCCGGGGGTCCCGACGACCGCGACGGTCACTGCGGAAGCCACGTCATCCCCCCCCGCCGCGCCGGGCGATGGAGAGGACGATCTCGTCCCCTTTGGCGTCGACCCGGACCTCGGATCCGTCCCGCACCTCGCCCGCGAGCAGCCGGCTCGAGAGCGGGTCGACCACGCGCCGTTGGATCGTCCGCTTGAGGGGGCGCGCCCCGAACCGGGGATCGAACCCCTCGCGCGCCAGAAGCCGCTTCGCGGCCGGGGTCGCGACCAGGTGGATCCGGCGTTCGGTGAGGCGGCGCTCGACCTGCACGAACTGGAGGTCGACGATGGCCTCGATCTCCTTCTCGGTGAGGCCGTGGAAGATCACGATCTCGTCCAGTCGGTTCAGGAATTCCGGGCGGAATGCCGCCCGGAGCGCGGGCTCGAGGCGGCGGCGCCGCTCCGAGTCGTCCGGCGCGTCGGCGATCTCCTCCGATCCCAGGTTCGAGGTGAGGATCACGAGGGTGTTCCGGAAGTCGACCGTCCGGCCCTGCCCGTCGGTCAGGCGTCCGTCGTCCATGAGCTGGAGCAGCACGTTCACGACGTCGGGGTGCGCCTTCTCCACCTCGTCGAAGAGCACGACCGTGTACGGGCGGGTGCGGACGGCTTCCGTGAGCTGGCCTCCCTCCTCGTAGCCGACGTACCCCGGCGGGGCTCCGATCAGCCGGGCGACCGTGTGCTTCTCCATGTACTCGCTCATGTCGATGCGCACGAGCGCCCGCTCCGAGTGGAAGAGGAACTCGGCGAGCGCCTTGGCCAGCTCGGTCTTGCCCACCCCCGTCGGGCCGACGAACAGGAACGTGCCGAGCGGCCGGTTCGGATCACCGAGGCCGGATCGGGCCCGCCGGACGGCGGCGGCGACGGCGTGGACCGCCTCCGCCTGCCCGACCACCCGGGCGGAGAGCGCGGCGTCCATCCGTAGGAGTCGCTCCGCCTCGGCCCCGAGCATCCGGCTCGCCGGCACGCCGCTCCACTTCGAGACGACGTAGGCGACGTCCTCCTCGGTGACCTCCTCACGGAGCAGCCCGCCGGGCGCCGGTCCTTGGACCGCCTTCGCGTGCGCTTCGAGTCGCCGCTGGAGCTCGGGGATCGTGCCGTACCGCAGGCGCGCCGCCCCCTCCAGGTCGCCCCGCTGCTCCGCGCGCGCTTCCTCGGCGCGGGCGCGGTCGAGCTCGGCGCGGGTCGCCCGGACGCGCTCGACCTCTTCCTTCTCCTTCTTCCACCGGGCGCCGAGCGCCGCCTCCCGCTCTTTGAGGTCGCCGAGTTCTTGGTCGAGGACGTGGAGCCGCTGTTGGCTCGCCGGGTCCTTCTCCCGGGCGAGCGCCGTCCGCTCGATCTCGAGCTGGCGGATGCGTCGGGTCAGGAGCTCGAGCTCGGCCGGCCGCGAATCGAGGGTCAGGCGCACCATCGACGCCGCCTCGTCGATCGCGTCGATCGCCTTGTCCGGAAGGTGCCGCTCCGGCAGGTAGCGGGCCGTGAGGGTCGCCGCGGCGACGAGCGCGGCGTCGTGGATCTTGACCCCGTGGTGGAGTTCGTACCGCTCCCGGATCCCGCGGAGGATGGAGATGGTGTCCTCCACCGTCGGCTCGCTGACGGGGACGGGCTGGAACCGGCGCTCGAGCGCCGCATCTTTCTCGATGTACTTGCGGTACTCCGCGGTCGTGGTCGCGCCGATGCAGTGCAGCGTCCCGCGAGCGAGCGCGGGTTTCAGGAGGTTGGAAGCATCGAGGGCGCCGCCCTCCGTCGCTCCCGCGTGCACGAGCGTATGGAGCTCGTCGATGAACAGGATCACTTCCCCCTCCGAGCGCTCGACCTCCTTGAGGACGGCCTTGAGCCGCTCCTCGAACTCGCCCCGGAACTTGGCGCCGGCGAGCAGCGAACCCAGGTCGAGCGCCACGATCCGCCAGCGCCGACCGAGCTCGGGGACGTCCCCCGCCGCGACCCGGACCGCGAGCCCTTCCACGACCGCGGTCTTCCCGACCCCCGGATCCCCGATGAGGACGGGGTTGTTCTTGGTCCGCCGCCCGAGGATCTGGATGACGCGCCGGATCTCCTCGTCCCGGCCGATCACCGGGTCGAGTTTGCGGTCGAGGGCGAGGCGCGTCAGGTCCCGGCCGTACTTCTCGAGCGCCTCGTATTGCGCCTCCGGGTTGCGGTCCTCGATCGGACCGGCGCCGGCCCGTACCTCGTCGATCGCCCGCTCGATCTCGGCCCGTCCTACCCCCGTCGCCTCCAACCGTTTTCGCGCCGGCGAGGCCACGGAGAGGAGGCCGAGGAGCAGCGCGTCGACCGGCGTGTAGCGGTCCTTCCGGCGGGCGGCCTCCTTTTCGGCCGCCTCGATCACCTGGCCGAGCGACCGCGACACGTACTGGTCCGAGGGGGCGACATGTTCCGCCGTCGGCCGCTCCCGCAGCTCGCTCTCGATCCCGGCGGAGAGGGCGGCCGGGTCGGCCCCGACCCGGGCAAGGAGGGAGACGACGGCGCCGTCCTTCGCTTCGAGAAGGGCCAGGAGGAGATGCTCGGGCTCGACCGCCGGCTGGCGCAGTTCGGCGGCGCGGGCAAACGCCCGTTCGAGGGCGCTCCGGGCGGCCTCGGTCAGTCGTTCGAGATGCATGGGGTGGGCCTCTCCGTACCGTTCCGAGCCGATTTAAGGGCGCGGCCGGTCCATGAAAACCGTGGCGGAACTGGGGACCACCCTGGCCGGCGTGCCGCTGCGGAACCCGTTCCTGCTCGCGTCGGGGATCTGGGGCGAGAGCGGCGAGTCGCTCGCCGGCGCCTGGCGGGCCGGTGCCGGAGGGGTCGTCACGAAGTCGATCGGCTCGACGCCCCGGACGGGGTACCCGAATCCGACCGTCGAGCTCTACGGTCGGTGGGGACTCCT
>JAJZDF010000122.1 GCA_021828715.1 Thermoplasmata archaeon | reverse complement strand
CGGTCGATCTCCCCGTGTACCCCGTAGGCCCGCCGTCCCCGGCTCTGCGAGAGGATGTACCACCAGACCTCGTAGACCCCTCCGCGCTCGATCGCCTCCCCGAAGTGGTGCCGACGGGCGAGCCAGGCACTCCGGGCGATCGCCGGCCCGTACGTGCGGGCGAGCGCCGCAGCCGGAGAGTCGACCGGGCCGGTGGAGGGGTCGTGCGTCGGCACGTCGAGCTGGCGAACCTCCGAGCGGTCTTCCCCGCCGAGCGTGAGCCGACGGAACCGGATCCGGTACCGCTGGGGATCCTCCGGCGCATCCACGAGCAGCCAGTGCCATGGATTCGTGCTGGGAACGAGCTCCGTGAACCCGAGCCGGTCCCGCGCCGCCCCGGCCCGGAGGCGGGCCACGGCCCGCAGCAGCAGATAGGCGCCATAGACCCCGACCAGGATCCACGCCGTCTCGACCCAGAGGTTGAACGCCACGCTCCCCCGCTCCAGGATCAGCACGACGAGCGTCGCCGCCGTCATCGCCATCGTGACGGCGCTCACCGCGACGTCGGCGTCGAGGCGGATCGCCCGCTGCGACAGCGGAACGAGCGGCCGGACGGCGTAGTTGGTGAAGCCGTCGAGCGCCAGGTGCGATAGACCGCCGATCTCCAGGGCCAGGAAGAAGTCGAGGGTGGAACCGCGGCCGAAGAACGGCAGGAGCGGGACCAGCACGCTGCCGGCGGCCGCCAGGAGCGTGACGCCGACGATCGAGTGGACGGCTCCGCGGTGGTGCAGCGCGGGGAACCGGCGGGCCAGTGGAAACAGAAGAGCGTCGGCGTCGGGAAGCCCACCCGCCAGCGCTCCCGCGGCGATGTATTGGGGAGCGGCCGGGCCCCAGATGACGAAGGAGAGCAGGTAGGCGAAGATCACGTGGGTGAAGAGGTCCATGCGGGTTCGGCCGGGCCAGACGGGCTGGCGGATTAGGGGTTCGGGGCCCCTCGTTCGGCGGGGCCCGGATTCGGTGCGGACGTTCGGAGAGCGCCGGTCGCCTGCGGGCGGAACCTGACGGCGCTTCGCGAGCGACCGCCGGATTCCTCCCGAAGGCGCGGGGCCCGGGACCCGCGCGAACGCCCCGGGGCTCCGATCGAGATCCGGATGCGGTGCGCCCGCCCCTACCGGGGGCGCCGCATCCGGGTCGAGCCGTGCGACGAGACTGGAGCGCTGCCCGTCCCCGATGCCCCGGCGACGGAGCCTCCGCATCGATGGGATTCCCGTTCGAGGAGATGCTGGTCCGGGTGCGGACCGGTGCGATCATCGCCGCCCCCCCTCACTCCCTGCCTCTCCCGGGCCCAGATCCGTGCCCTCGGTACCGACCTCGAGCTCCGCCGGCTCGGCGACCTCTACGAGAAGACCCATCGGTTCGACGAGGTGTTCGTCGCGGATCCGGCGCTGGTCCGGACGGTCTACGACGCGCCCCGGGTCCAGCGCGCGGAGCTGCCGACGGCGTACTGCCCGCCGTTCTTCGGCTCTCCCATCTACCCCGCGCGGGCGCGCGGGGTGCGCGGGGCACCGGGTGGGCCGGCGGGCTCCCGGGGATGCGGAACGCCTTCGAGCTCGGCACCCTCGGCACGACCTGGACCGAGGATCGGATGGGGTCGTGGTTCGATCCCGAGTTTCGCCGGTCCGTGGAGACGGAACTCCGGAGGAGGGCGCCCCGCCCCTCGGCATCGCTCCTGCCCCCGGTTCACGGGGGCGGACGGAGCAGCCGGACCCCTTCCGCGGTCTCTTCGGTCCAACCGGACCGGCGGGTCTCGTCGAGGAGCCGGTTGAGCCCGGCCAGCGAGATGCGGTGGCCCCTCTGTTCGAGCCGCTCGAGGATCGCCCGGCGTCGTAGCACGCCGCCCGCGTCCCGGACGATCGCGATGGCCACGTCCCGTATTCCCGGCGGCACTCCGGACGGCGACATTCCCGACGGGCGAAGCGGCGCGAGGCATGTAGTTGACGCACGACCGGTCCGGAGCCGCAGGGAACGAATCCAGCCCCGGCCCCAGGGAACAGATGGTGCTCCCGGCGGGAATCATCATACAAACAGTGGAAATACCTTATCTGTAATTGCGCCTGCTGAGCGTTGACGGAGCGACATGAGGCGCCAGGAATCGCGGAGAAGCGAGAACGGCTGGGCGACCCAGAAGTTCGGCGTTGGTACGACAACCTAGCGCGTGGATCTGCGATTACAGCGGACAACTACCTCCGCTCCCTGTTTAATTTCTCTCGCCGCGTCGGTACGACGCCAGCCGCGGCTGCCAAGTATTCAGAAGGGAAAGCCCACCGGACACTCCTCGATTATGTATCGGGGGAGGAACGGAGAGGGATTGCCGGTTCGGCGATCCAGACATACGTCAAGGCTGTCCGGTCCTGGCTCTCCTTCAACGGTGTCAAGGTCGAGCGGAGCGTCAAGATCCACGACGCGGGACGGACCCCCACCCTTGAGAGTGAGGAGGTTCCGACACAGGACGGGCTCCGGCGAATCCTGCTCGCTGCCAACCCGCGGCAGCGAGTTGCTGTCGCGCTGGTGGCGTTCTCCGGGGTCCGTCTCGAGGTAGTCGGGAACTACCGTGGTACGGACGGATTGAGGGTCCTGGACCTGCCGGAATTGGAAATTACCGGCGGGAAGGTGTCATTCACGTCGCTCCCTGCCCGGGTGGTTGTGCGTCCCGAACTATCGAAGACCGGCCGCGCCTATCTCTCCTGGATCTGTTCCGAGGGGGCGGGATACATTGGGGCTTTCCTAGAGCAACGGATGCAGAGTGGGGAGAAGCTTGGCCCGGACTCGGCGGTCTTCGCAGCGCGGATGGGTTCCTCGTCTAAGCGGTTCATCAAGTCTTCTCGCGTCTCCATGTTCATGCGTCAGGCGATAGACCGCGCCGGGTCGGACTTCCGCCCTTACAACCTGCGTTGTTACTTTGACACGCAGATGCTTCTCGCCGAGTCGAAGGGCAGGGTTGCCCACGATTACAGGGTCTTCTGGATGGGCCACACCGGCTCAATCGAGAACCGTTACACGACCAACAAGGGACGTCTGCCAAGAGAACTCATCGACGACATGCGCATTGCCTACAAGCGGTGCGAGCCATTCCTTTCGACTGCCCAGACTCATGTGGGAGAGGACCGCGTCACAAGCACGCAAGCGCTCTTCCTCCGGTTCGCAGGAGTTAGCGAAGTCGAGATTGCGAAGCTCGATCTTGCGTCGATGACAAATGACGAAATCCTGAAAATCGCTGAGAAGGGGAGAGCCGTCGCTGAGCACACTGGCCGCAAGCCGAGTCAGAGGACGGTTGCAGTCGACAGGTAGGTCCGATGCTGGATGACGGCTGGGAGTATGTGGCACCGCTTGGGACAAAGCGTGCGGTCCTGAGCCTGAATTCTAGGCCGTATACGGGACAGGTCCGTCGTCGGATCTCCTGATCCTCGCCGTGCCGGTTCGGTTCCACCGTCAGGTACTTCTCCTCGCGATATGTCCCGTATTACGGGGTATATGGCGTTCCGGGAGGTATATCGCAAGGGACATCGCCACTACCTCTACGAGCGGGAGTCCTACTGGGACCCCAAGCTCCGCAAGGTCCGCAAGCGCACCCTGCGCTACCTCGGACCTTGCG
>JAJZDF010000121.1 GCA_021828715.1 Thermoplasmata archaeon | reverse complement strand
CGCCGCGGCCGACGGCGCGCGGCGCTGGTCGCCGCCGCGACGGTCGTCGCGGCCGTCGCCGTGATCGCCGGACTGTACGCGGGCGGTCTCCTGCCGCTCGGGCGGCCGGCGAACAGTGCGCCTACCTTCGCCCCGACGTTCCAGGGGGCCGCCTCGGCGGGCCAGCCGACCGCCAATGCCGCCCCGGGAGGGCCCTGGCAGCCTGCGATTGGCGTTGCGCTCCGGTTACCGGACTCCATCACGGTCCCGCCCGCGAATTTCACCCAATATCTCGGAGCCTTCGGAGGGTCGACGGGATGCAGGGTCTCGCTGGACCCCGAACTGGCGGGCGACGTTCAGGTCCAAGGGACGCCGGCCTCCGCAGGGGCCGGGGCCTCCGCCTTCTGGGTCGTCGTCTACGTGAACGGTACGGGCGGCGCGCTCGGGGTCATGGTGAACGGAGGGGTGGCCGCACCCCTCCTCTCGCTCGGGGGCAACGCCACCTGCCGTGCGACGCTCCGGTACCTGGTCCCGTTCCCCTCCGGCGCCCCGGACTCGCCGGCCGTGGTCGACTCCGCCAATGCGGCCGGCGGGCGGGCGTTCCTCGTCGCCCACCCGAACGCGACCCAGGTGTTCCTCGGGATATCCGTCGTGCTCCTCCTGCCGACGTGGGAGGTCGTCTACACCACCTGCTCGCTCACCCTGGCGGCCAACACCACCGGCAGCCAGTACAACGCCACCGTTTCCGGCACCACGGTGCAGACGCACGCCAACGGGACGGCCACGTGTTCCTTGCCGACGAACACGACGCTCCCCGGCGGCCTTCGGCCGGTCGTTCCCCCCCCGGCCCTCGGCCCCCCGCCAGCCCTTCCGGCTGTCGGCAAAGCTATTTAGAGCCCGTGTTGGTCGGGCCGCCCCTCAAGGTCCGATGGTCGAGTACAAGCTGGTCATCTCCGAGGCCGCGAAGTCAGTCGCCCGGACGGTCACCGATCCCCAGGCGGCGGGCTTCCTCGGCAAGCGCGTAGGGGAGACCGTCGGCGGGGAGTTGATCGGGGCGGCCGGCTATACCTTCCGCATCACCGGCGGGACGGACAAGAGCGGGTTCCCGCTCCGCCCGGATCTTCCCGGTGCCCGCCAGACCCGCCTGTACGTCGGCGCCGGATTCGGATTCAACGCCCCCCGCGACGGGATGCACAAGCGACGGACCTACCGCGGCAACACCATCAGCGAGGAGACGGTCCAGATCAACCTCGTGGTGGAGCAGAAGGGCCCGAAGCCGCTCGCGGAGCTGCTCGCGGCGTCATGAAGGTCCCCCGGCAACCCGAGGTAAATATCGGACTCGTCGGCCACGTCGACCACGGCAAGACGACCCTCACCCAGGCGCTGACCGGCGAGTGGACCGACCGCCATTCCGAGGAACTCAAGCGCGGGATTTCGATCAAACTCGGCTACGCCGATGCCGCATTCTACCGGTGCCCGAACCACGAGGCGCCCGAGGGGTACGGGGTCTCCCCGACCTGCGGGATCTGCGGCGGAGAGGCGAAGTTCCTCCGTGCCGTCTCGTTCGTCGACGCGCCCGGGCACGAGACCTTGATGGAGACGATGCTCAGCGGTGCCGCGATCATGGACGGGGCACTCCTACTCGTCGCCGCGAACGAGGCCGTCCCGCAGCCGCAGACCCGAGAGCACCTCTACGCGTTGGACATCATCGGGGTCCGCAAGGTCGTCGTCGTCCAGAACAAGATCGATCTCCTGACGGCCGAGGCGGCCGAGGAGAACTACCGACAGATCACCGCCTTCCTGAAAGGATCGCCGATCGCCTCCGCCCCCGTCGTCCCGATCAGCGCCAACCATCGGGTGGGGATCGACGCCCTCATCGAGGCGATCGAGGAGACGATCCCGACCCCGGTGCGCGATCCCGCGAAACCTCCCCTAATGTACGTTGCCCGCTCGTTCGACATCAACCGCCCCGGGACCCGCCCCGCCGACCTCCAGGGCGGCGTCCTCGGCGGATCGCTCCTTCAGGGGGCCCTCAAGCTCGGCGAGGAGATCGAGATCCGGCCCGGCCCGACCGCCGCGGGCGGCGCGGCCTCCGAGTCGCTCCGCACGACGGTCACATCGATCGTCTCCGGCGGCCAGGAGTGGGAGATGCTCCGCCCGGGCGGCCTCGCGGCGATCGGGACCGGGCTCGACCCGGCGCTCGCCAAGAGCGACGGCCTGACGGGCCGCCTCGTCGGGACCGCGGGTACGCTTCCCCCGGTCAGCCAGAAGATCCGGCTCAAGGCGACCCTGCTCGACCGGGTACTCGGGACCCAGCGCGACATCAAGGTCGAGAAGATCCGCACCAGCGAGGTGCTCGCCGTCACCGTCGGCACGACGATCGCCTCCGGGAAGGTGACGAGCGCGCGCGGGGACGACGTCGAGCTGTCGCTGAACCGGACGGTCACCGTGTTCCCGGGAAGCCGGGTCGCCATCTCCCGACGTCTGAACGCCTGGCGTCTCATCGGCTACGGGATCGTCGAAGGTGGGGTCCGGTGAAGCCGGACCTCCTCGAGATCCTGCGCTGCCCGGTCTGCCGCGGGACCCTCGCCCTCTCCGCCCGCCGTACGGAGGGAACGGAGATCGTCGAAGGGAGCTTGCGCTGCGCTGCCTGCGGAGTAGAGTACCCGATCGACGACGGCATCCCGGACCTCCTACCGCCGGACGAGCGCGACGAGGCCTAGACCGCGTAGTAGTAGGCGCAGAACGCGAGGAAGGCGACCGCGGTCAGGCCGATCGACGGCCAGAGCCAGCGGATCGCCCCCCGGCTGCGTGCCTCGACCGAACTCGCCACCGTCACGACCGGGATCGCGAACGTAAGCCAGTACCCCGCCAGGACGGTCTGGAAGAGGGCGTAGTCGAACCGTCCGGCGTGGGGGTCGCGCACGGCCAGCGCCACGACCAATCCGACCGAGAAGAGGAGGAAGGCGAGGCTTACGCCGGCCGCGTCGAAGTAGCCCGCGAACGCGCGCCGGCGCCGGGGGTAGGAGCTCCGGAGCAGCAGCAACATCAGGACGAACAGCCCCAGCGTGGCGACGAGGACGTAGAAGCTCGGGGTGTTGAGGGAGAGCAGGTGGGTGCCGGGCGACGACACGCCGCGACCTCTAGGGGGCGAGGAGGAACGCGCGGGCCGGCCCGCCGTCCCCGCCTTCGATGCGGAGGGGGAGGCAGACGAGCTCGTACCGCCCCGCGGGAGCCTCCGAGAGCTCGAGCCCCTCTAGAATGAGCACGCCCCTCCCGAGGAGGCGGTGATGGACGGGAAAGGTGCCGGTCGTGTCGCGTTCCACAGAGAGGGCGTCAATCCCGACCAGTCGGAGGCGGCGGGCGACCGCCGCGTCCGCCGCGGCCGGCGTCAAGGCGACGTACTCCCCGAAGAACGCTCCGCTGCGGGCCCATCGGGTCGAGTTCGACGTCCGGAACAGGACCCGCTCGGCCCCGGGCGCCGCCCGGGCGATGTCGACGGGTCCGACCTCGCGCTGCGCCGGGTCGACTTCCACGACCTCGCACGGACCGTTGAACGCCTCCGGGTCGAGGGCGTCAGTCGGCGCGCCGTCCGGCAGGAAGTGGCGCGGGGGGTCGAGGTGGGTGCCGGCGTGGGAGCCGAACTCGAGTGTCGAG
>JAJZDF010000120.1 GCA_021828715.1 Thermoplasmata archaeon | reverse complement strand
CCGGTCGACGACCCGGGCACCGCGCCGGGCGGTCCGCGCCAACATCTCCTCGTCGTCCAACAGCCCCAGGACTTCGGTGCCGACGGCGAGGGCGAGCGGGTTGGCGCGATACGTACCGAGGTGGAATCCGCGGGGGAGGCTCGGCACGAGATCGTCCCGGTAGGCGACGACCGACAGCGGGATCCCGCCGCCGATCGTCTTCGCGATGCAGAGGATGTCGGGCGTCACGTTCGCGTGCTCGACGGCCCACCGCTTGCCGGTGCGGCCGAGACCGGTCTGGACCTCGTCGGCGATGAGCAGGAGCGCGTGCCGGTCGCAGAACTCGCGCAGCGCCGGCAGGAAGTCGTCCGGCGGGACGACGTACCCGCCCTCGCCGAGGATCGGCTCGACGAGGACGGCGCTCGGACGGTCGACGCCCGAGGACGGGTCGCCGACCAGATGCTCGAGGTAGGAGATCGTCCCCGCGGCGCCTTCGTCGGCCCCGAGGACCGGCCGGTACGGGTCCGGGTACGGGACCCGGATCACCCGGCCGCCCGCGAACGGGCTCGTCGACCGGTACCGCTCCCCGCTCGTGAGGTGGACCGCGCCCCCGTGGACGCCGTGGTAGGCGCCGGAGAAGGCGATCGTGCCGTGGCGTCCCTGGGCGAAGTCGGCGAGCTGGACGGCGGTCTCGACCGCGTCCCCGCCCGTGACCGTGAAGAAGACCCGCGCGTGGCCGCGCAGGCCGCCGGGAAGGGCGGAGACGAGCGCCCGCAGGAACGCGGCGCGGGCCTCCGTCGGGAGCTCGAGCGCGTGCCATACCTCCCGGCGCTGCCGGTCGAGCGCCGCCTCGAGCCGGGGGTGCCGGTGGCCGAAGTTCAGGACCGAGATCCCCGCCACCCAGTCGATGTACCGGTTGCCGTCGACATCCTCGATCGTCGCGCCGCGGGCGGCGCGGATCGCCATCGGGAAGTAGTGGCTGTAGGCGACGGCGTCCGTCTCGAACCGGGCCTGCTCCGCGAGGAGTTCGCGCGAGCGCGGTCCGGGCGGCGGGTGGACGATCCGCGGCGCATCGGGATAACTGCCGCCCTCGTCGTCGGGCATAGCCCGGAGGGCCACTCCAACGGCCCATATGATGCCCTCGTGATGCCGGCCTGACGGGATCCGACCGGCCGGGGCTCCCCCGGGGGCGACGTTTCGGGGAGCCCGCGCCGTCCCCCCGGGTACCGTCCCCCGGGCCGCGGTCCTTTAACCTCCCGTCCCCTCGGAGCGGCATGCCCGAGGGGGCCGACGATCCCGACACGACCCGGGCGCTGGTCCGGACGACGAACTACGTCACCTGGCGCCGCCAGGGAGGGTGGGACCCGATGGTCGTCGTCCGGGCGAAGGATTCGACGTTCTGGGACGACCGGGGGAACGCCTATCTCGACTTCTCCTCCCAGCTGATGGCGACGAACCTCGGGCACGGCAACGAGGCGGTCGTCGAGGCGATCGTCCGGCAGGCGCGGGCGCTTCCGTACGCCGCGCCCGGATTCGCCACCCCCGCGCGGGCCGACCTCAGCCGGGCCCTGCTCGGCGTCCTGCCGAAGGGGCTCGATCGGTTCTTCTACTCCACGTCGGGGACCGAAGCGAACGAGGCGGCGCTCAAGATCGCCCGGGTCGCGACCGGCCGCCCCAAGATCGTCTCCCGCCACCGGTCGTACCACGGGGCGACGGCGGCGTCGATCTCGGTGACCGGCGACTTCCGGCGCCGTCCGGTGGAGGGGCTCCAGACGGTCCCCGGCACCGTCTTCGCCCCGGATTGCTACTGCTACCGCTGCCCGTTCGGGCTCACCTACCCGTCGTGCCACGTCGCCTGCGCGGAGTACGTCGACGACCTGTTGGAGTGCGAGGGCAACGTCGCCGCGATGATCGTCGAGCCGGTCGTCGGGACGAACGGGGTCCTGGTGCCGGTCCCGGAGTACCTTCCGCGCCTGCGCGAGATCACCCGGCGGCACGACGTCCTGCTGATCGCCGACGAGGTGATGACCGGCTGGGGCCGGGTCGGCGCCTGGTTCGGGGTGGACCGGTGGGGAGTGCAGCCGGACCTCCTCACGACGGCGAAGGGGATCACCGGTGCCTACGTGCCGCTCGGGCTCACGGCGACGACCGCCGCGCTCCACGACCTCTTCCGCGACCGCTACTTCCCGCACGGGCACACGTACGAGGCGCATCCCCTGACGCTCGCGCCGGCCGTCGCGGCGATCTCGGAGTACCGGCGCCTCGACCTCGTCGCGAAGTCGAGGCGGGACGGCGACTACCTTCTCGCCCGCCTCCGGGAGATCGCCGCCCGTCATCCGTCGGTCGGCGACGTACGGGGGCTCGGCCTCTTCGCCGCGGTCGAGCTGGTCCGGGACCGCACGAGCCGGACCCCGTTCAACGACGGGGAGGACAAGCTCGCCGGCCGGCCGCTCGTCGCCGAGCGGGTCGCCGCGGCGATGCTGAAGGAGGGGGTCTACTGCGTCGCGTGGCTCTCCCACCTCGTGATCGCCCCGCCGCTGATCGTCACCCGCGACGAGCTCGACCGGGGGCTCGAGGCGCTCGACCGGGCGCTGGCCGTCGCCGACGACGCGGTCGCACCGGGTCCCCCGTCGGCGTAGGAGGTCTCCGGCCGGGCCTCCGCGGGGCCGGCGCCATCAAATCCCCGCGAGGGGTGGAGCATCCGTGCCGGGGTTCCCCCGCCTGCGCGACGCCTACGACCTCGCGATCGTCGGCGGGGGCCACGCCGGGCTCCAGGCGGCCCTCAAGTCGGCGCTCCTGGGGCATTCGGCGGTGCTGCTCGACCGGGGCCCGAAGTACGCGCGCTCGTACTACGCGCCGGTGATGGACAACATCCCGGGGTACCCGGACGGCGTCTCGGGCCACGCCCTCCTCGACCGCCAGGCCGAGGCGGTGCGCCGCCGCGACGAGTGGGTGACGTACTTCTCCCCCGCGACCGTCGTCGCCGTCACGCCGGCGGAGGCCGGCTACGCCGTCGCGTTCGACTGGCTGAAGCAGTCCCAGGTCGCCCGGGCCCGCGCGGTCGTGCTGGCGATGGGCGTCGTCGACCGGATGCTCCAGGTCGGCGGGGAGATCAAGCCGATCTTCCCGTGGGCGAACCAGGCGCTCGTCGACTTCTGCGTCCTGTGCGACGGCCACACCCTCACCGGCCGCTCCGTCGGCGTCCTCGGGCACGACGCCTTCGCGGCCCGGACCGCGCTCGACCTCCAGCACTTTCGCCCGTCGTCGGTCGAGCTCCTGACCCACGGACGCCCCCTCCTGGACGGGGTGCGGATCGACGAGGCGGAGGCCTTGAAGGCCGCCCTCGCCGAACACGGCATCCCGGTGTTCGAGGGGACCGTCTCCGGCTTCGACGAGATCCGAGAGCACCGCTTCGGGGTACGGTTTGCCGACGGGAGCCACCGGTCGTACGAGAAGGGGTTCAGCGCCCTCGGCTGGTGGGACCTCCACCAGGAGATCCCCCGGTCGCTCGGCTGCCGCTTCGACCCGGACGGGTACGTCGTGACGGACGACGACTGCCGGGCGATCGCCGACGCGACGGGCCGGCCGATCCCCGGGCTCTACTGCGTGGGCGACCAGCGGAACGGCTGGAACCAGATCCCCGAGGCGTGGGCGACGGCCGAACGGGCGGTCATCCACGCCTACGC
>JAJZDF010000119.1 GCA_021828715.1 Thermoplasmata archaeon | reverse complement strand
GGTGCGATGAAACCGAAGAAGCAGTTCGGGCGGAAGGGCGGATGCCTCCGGTGCGACCGGAAGCGCGGGATCGTCCGCCGCTACGGTCTCCACCTCTGCCGGCAGTGTTTCCGCGAGGTCGCCGTCGACCTCGGGTTCCAAAAGTTCCAGTAGGAGGTTTGGTCGATGCAGCAGGATCTTCTCAACGACGCCCTCGTCACGCTCCGGCACGCGGACCAGGAGGGTCACCCGACGGCCGTCCTCCACCCGACGTCGCGCCTGATCGCGGAGGTGCTTCGGCTCTTCCGCGAGCACCAGTACATCGAGGAGTTCACCTTCGTCCCGGACGGCCGCGGCGGCCGCTACGAAGTGACCCTCTCGCGCCGGATCAATTCCTGCGGCGTGATCAAACCCCGCATCTCCGTCGCCCACGACCGCCTCGAGCGGTACGAGGCCCGGTTCCTTCCCGCCCAGGACTTTGGCCTTCTGGTCCTCTCGACGAACCAGGGCGTCCTCTCCCACCTCGAGGCCCGGGAAAAGAAGATCGGAGGTCGGCTCCTCGCCTATGTCTACTGACGTCTCCCGCCGCAGCGCGACCGTTCCCCTCCCGAAGGGCGCCTCCCTTACCGTCCGGGGCCGCGAGATCGTCGCCCACGGCCCGCTCGGCACCACGGTCCGGCCGTTTCCCGCCGACGTCCTGGATCTTGCCATCGCGGGATCCACCGCGACGCTCACCCTCCGTCTCCCGCCCGCCCGCAAGGAGTCCCAGGCGCTGCTCGGGACGTGGGCGGCCCATCTCCGCAACCTCGCCCACGGGGTGACGCTCGGTGTCGAGGCGAAGCTCAAGGTCGTCGCCGCGCACTTTCCGATGAAGGTCGCGGTGAAAGGGGAGGAGCTCGTGATCGAGAACTTCCTGGGCGAGAAGTTTCCCCGGACCTCCCAGCTCCGCCCCGGTACGAAGGCCCTGGTCGAGGGCGAGTTCGTGGTCCTGTCGGGAACCGACGTCGAGCAGGTCGGCCAGAGCGCCGCCAACATCGAACGGACGACCCGCATCCGCAACTACGACCCGCGGGTGTTCCAAGACGGCATCTACCTGGTGGAGCGCGCCCATCTCAAGGAGGCGAGCTGACGATGGCGGACGAGAGCCCGGCTCCGGCGCCGTCGAAGGCCCGGGCCCCCCGGAAGGAGACGCCCTCCTCCCGGAGCCCGGCGGCGAAGCCGGGCGCCCCCTCTACGCCGGCGCCCGCGAAGGCATCGACCGCCGCTCCCGCGACGCCGGCGCCCGCAAAGACGCCCGCCGCCAAGCCGTCGCCGAGCCCGTCGCCGGGGGCACCGAAGCGTCCTACGCTCCCGGCGGAGATGGTCACGCTGCTGCAGACCCGCCGAGCCATCCGCCGCAAGCGGCCGATCTTCGGACGGCAGGCGGCCAACCGCTACTACCGCATCGGGCGCGACCTCGCGTGGCGCCGGCCCCGGGGGCTCCAGTCGAAGCAGCGGCGCCACTACGGGTATCGCGCCGAGATCGTCTCGATCGGCTACGGCTCCCCGGCCCGCGTGCGCGGGCTGGCCCCGAGCGGCTATCGCCCCGTCCTCGTCCACAACGACGCGGAACTGGGTGCCCTCGATCCGAAGCTCCAGGCCGCCATCATCGCGCGGACCGTCGGCACCCGTCGACGGCTCGGCCTCGAAGCGACCGCGCGCAAGCGTGGCGTTCGCGTGCTGAACCCGATCCAGACGGCCGGGGAGGAATGACGATGCCCGACCTATCGAACCAACGGCGCATGGCGGCGGATCTCCTGAAATGCGGCGAGGGCCGCGTCTACCTCGACCCCGCAAGCCAGGACCATCTCGCCGACGCCGTCACCCGAAGCGACGTACGAGGCGCGATCAAGGCGGGCGTGATCCGACGGAAGCCCATTCGCGGCACCTCGCGCGCCCGGGCCCGCCGGCACGCCGCCGAGGTCGCCCGCGGACGGCACCAGGGACCCGGCTCCCGCCGGGGCTCCCCGATGGCGCGCCTGCCCCGGAAGGACCGGTGGGTGCGGCGGATCCGGGCCCAGCGGGCGCTGCTGCGGGAGCTCCGCGAAGGGAAGCGGATCCCTCCGTCCGTCTACCGCGAGTTTTACCGGCGCGCCAAGGGCGGCATGTTCCGCAGCCGGGCGCACCTGCTCCAGAACCTGCGGCTGGCGGGCCACGTCCCGGAGGCGAGCGCATGAGCGACGGTCCACGGTACCGGGTCCACTTCCGGCGGCGCCGCGAGGGCCGCACCGACTATCGGGTCCGGTTGAAGCTCCTCAAGTCCGGCCGCCCCCGAGCGGTCGTCCGCCTCTCCGCCCGTCGCGTCCAGGTCGCGCTCGTCAACTTCGATCCCCGTGGCGACCGGGTCGTCGCCTGCGCCGACTCCGGTGAGCTCGGCGGGATCGACTTCCCGAAGACCAGTCTCTCGTCGACCCCGGCGGCGTACCTCACGGCCTACCTCGCCGGCCTACGGGCGAAGGCGTCGGGAGCGGAAGCGGCGGTCCTCGACCTCGGGATCCGGCATCCGAGCGCGGGCGGCCGTCTCTCCGCGGCCCTGAAAGGCCTGCTCGACTCCGGGGTGGAGATCCCCCACGGGGACGAAGGGTTCCCCAGCGCCGACCGGCTGGCCGGCAGCCATCTGCCGAAGCCCCTCCCGCAGCCGCTCGAGGCGTACAAACAGCGACTCTCCTCGCTCGCCACCCGGACGGAGGCGGCATGAGCGGCCCGTCCCGGCCACCGGGCGGAGGGTACGGCGGTCCCTCCGCGGCGGCCGCCCCGCCCTGGGTGCCCCGGACCGAGCTCGGGAAGCGCGTCGCGGCCGACGAGATCAAGACGATGGCCGAGGCACTCGCTACCGGGCTTCCTCTCCGCGAGTCTCAGATCGTGGACAAGCTTCTTCCCGGCCTGCACGACGAGGTCCTGGACGTCAACATGGTCCAGCGGATGACGGATTCCGGTCGGCGGTTCAAGTTCGCCGTGACGGTCGTCGTCGGGAACGGCGACGGCTTCGTGGGATTGGGTCGCGCGAAGGGCCGCGAGGTCGGTCCCACGATCCGGCGCGCGATCGACCGGGCGAAGCTCGAGATCGTCTCCGTGCTGCGCGGCTGCGGGAGCTGGGAGTGCGGCTGCGGTCGTTCCCACAGCGTGCCCTTCGAGGTCGAGGGCCGTGCCGGGTCGGTCGTCGTGAAGTTCCGGGCCGCCCCGCGCGGTGTCGGGCTCGCGGTCGGCGATGTCGCGAAGCCGGTGCTCCGGTTCGCCGGGATCACCGACGCATGGGGCTACACCGACGGACATACGAAGACGACCGTCAACTACGCGCAGGCGGCCTACGGCGCCCTGGTCGCGCTCTCCGCGCTCAAGGTGCCGCCGGCGGATGCCGAGCGGCTCAAGATCGTCCGCGGACCGATCGGTACGTCGATCCTTCCTCCGAAGGAGGAGGGCGCACGCCCGGTCGGCGGCCGCGGTCGCGGCCGGGGCCGGGGCGGACCCGGTAGGGGTGGGCCCGGCCGCGGAGGTCCCGGCCGGGACGGTCCCCCGGGACGCGGCGGTCCGCCGTCGGGGACGCCTCCGGCACGACGGGGACCCCCGTCGGGAGGGTCGTAGATGGCGTGGATGGTGGTCCGGGTCCGGGGGTCGATCCACGTGAACCGCGAGATCGTGGAGACCCTT
>JAJZDF010000118.1 GCA_021828715.1 Thermoplasmata archaeon | reverse complement strand
CCGCCCCGCGATCGGTCGCCTCCGCCGAGGCGACCCCCTCTTCGACGAGCTGGGCCGCGATGCCGATCGTGAGCCCGAGGAACCGGGCGCGGACGGCGGGGACCCGTTCGGGCTCGACCGCGGACTCCTTCCACGCCCACGGCTGGCCGCGACGGAACTGGGCCTCGAGCTCGGCCGCCGGAGCATACGCCGGGCCGAAGGCGCGGTGCAGGGACGACTCCGCGTGGAACGCGATCGGGATCCCGGTGACGTTCATGAGCTCGAACGGCCCGAGGGTCGCCCCGAAGAGGTCCCGGCCGACCTGCTCGATCGTCGCGAGGCTCGCGACGCCGTCGCCGGCGAGGCGCGCCGCCTCGTTGAGATACGGCACGAAGAACCGGTTCACGCAGAACCCGGCGGTGTCGGCGGTCTCGATCGGGATCTTGCGGAGCCGGTAGCCGAAGCGGACGAGCTCGGCGACGGTCGCCGGATCGGTCGCCGACCCGCCGATCACCTCCACCAGCTTGTTGATCGCGGCCGGGTAGAAGAAATGGAGGCCGGCGAAGCGACCCGGAGTCGGGAACCCCTCGGCCAGATCGGTGACCCGGAGCGAGGAGGTGTTGGTCGCGACGATCGTCTCGGGCCCGACGAGCGGGGCGATCTCGCGGAAGAGCGCCTGCTTCACCGCGAGCTCCTCGAACACGGCCTCGACCACGAGGGCCGCGCCGGAGACCGCCGCGGCGAGGTCGGTCGTGAACGAGATCCGCCCGAGGACCTCGTCGCGCTTCGCCGGCGTGAGCTTCTTCCGTTCGATCGCGCCCTGGAGCATCTTCTCGATGCGACCCCGCCCGCGCTCCACGGACGGCGTATCGATGTCGCGGACCCGGACCGCGAAGCCGGCCTGGGCGCACGCCTGGGCGATCCCGCTCCCCATATTTCCGGCCCCCAGGACCGCGATCGCGGCCGGAGGGCGCAGCGTCGTTGCTGGCATCGAGGACTCTCCGTCGGGCGGGGAGGACGGCGCCCGGGTAATAACCGTTGGTCGGTCGGCCCCCCGCCGGTCAGATAAGGGCCCGGGGCTCCCCGGAGCCGTGACCGGAGCGACCGTGGACGACCCGGTGGAGCGGGCCCTGCGCTCGGAGCAGCAGTTCGTCCGGGCGCTCGGCGGCTTCGTCGTCGGGATCGCCGGCGGCGACCTCGTCATCCACGAGAAGATCCCCCGGCCGCAGTTCAATTTCGTCCAGGTCCGCGCGCTCGCGCCCGGCCGTAGGACCGCCTTCGTCGAACGGGCGCTCGATCACTACTTCCAGCGCGCCCTCCGACCGACCTTCCGCGTCCCCCACCCGGTTCCCTCCCACGTCGATTCCACGCTCACCGCGCTCGGCTTCGCCGCGCGCCCCGAGCCGCTCACCCTCCTCCGGCCCGGGCCCGCGGCCGGGGCCGGGACCGGGGCATACGAGGTTCGGCCCGCCCGGCCGGACGAGTTCGACCCGATGCTGCCGCTCTGGACCGGGCTCCGCGATCGGCCCGAGTTCCGCACGGCGGTCGACATTGCCTGGCACCACCCGAACCCGGACGAGCGGCTCACCCCGTACGTCGCCCTGCTCGGCGATCGGATCGTCTCCGGAGGGCTCCTCTACGAGCACGACGGCGCCGCCGGGCTCCATCTCATCGCCACCGACCCGGCGGCCCGGGGCCGGGGGGCGGCGTCGGCCCTGGTCGCGGGGGTGTTCGGGAGCGGGTACCGGGCGGCCGGGCTCCGCCCGTTCGGCTTCCTGTTCTCCGACACCGATCGGCTGGAGCGTCGCCTGCGCTCGCTCGGCTTCGGGACGGCCCTCACGTTCACGGTCTACGAACTTCCGTCGTCGGCGAGCCTCGCCCTGCCGCCGATCGGTCCCGCGGGTCCGCCGCACTGGCGTCCGCCGCGGCGCCCCGACGCGGCGCCGTGACCGAGCGGGTCAGTCGTCCCGACGGGAGGCCGCCCCGGCCCGCATCCCCTGGAGCTTCAGTCGCTGCTCGAGGGAGGCGATCGTCCGGATCGTGGTGACGACCGTGTCGCCGTTCAGCGAGATCGAGTCGATCCCCTCGCGCACGAGGAACTCGGCGAATTCGGGGTAGACGCTCGGCCCCTGCCCGCAGATGCCGACCGTCCGTCCGGCGGCGTGGGCCCCCTCGATCAGCATATGGATGGCGGCCAGGACCGCGGGGTCCCGCTCGTCGAAGTACCCCATCCGCCCGAGCGTCTCCGAGTCCCGGTCCGCCCCGAGCACCAGCTGGGTCAGGTCGTTGGAGCCGATCGAGAAGCCGTCGCAGTGCTTGGCGAACTCCCGGGCGAGCAGGACGGTCGCGGGAACCTCCGCCATGAGGTAGAGCTGGAAATCGCGGGAGCGCTTCAGGCCCTGCGCCCGCATCATCTCGACGATCTCCTCGAGCTCCCAGGTGTTGCGGACGAACGGCAGCATCACCATGGCGTTCTTGAGGCCCATCTCGGTCCGTACCTTGTGGATCGCCTCGAGCTCGCAGAGGAACGCCGGCTTGTAGACCGGGGAGATGTAGCGCGAGCAGCCCCGCCAGCCGATCATCGGATTCTCCTCCACCGGCTCGAACTCCTCGCCGCCCGGCATGCCCCGATATTCGTTCGTCTTGAAGTCGGAGGTCCGGACGATCACCGGGCGCGGATGGAAGGCCCGGCAGACCTTGGCGATCCCGTCGGCGAGGCGGCGGACGAGCTCCTCCCGGCGCCCCTTCTGGATCAGCGCGAGCGGGTGCTCCCGGATGTGGGCCGTGAAGATGAACTCGATGCGGAGGAGGCCCACCCCCGAGACGGGAAGCTGGGCATACTGCTCCGCCTTCTCCGGCACGCCGACGTTGACGTAGATCCTGGTGGCGGTGACCGGCGCCGACTCGACGTGGTGCACCGTCCCGGCCGATCCGCCCGGCGCGGCGGGGGCGGGGGCCTTCGCGGCCCGGAGGCCGGCGTAGACCGACCCCGTCTTTCCGTCGACCGTCACCGGAGAACCTTCGGCGATCCGCCGGGTCGCCTCCCGCGTCCCGACGACGCACGGGACCCCGAGCTCCCGCGAGACGATCGCGGCGTGGCAGGTCATCCCCCCCTCGTCGGTGACGATCGCAGCGGCCCGGCTCATCGCCGGCACCATGTCGGGGGTGGTCATCGTCGTCACGAGCACCTCGCCGGTCTGGATCCGCTCCATCTCCTCGGCGCCCCGGACGATCCGGGCGACTCCCCCGGCGATCCCGGGGGCGGCCCCGAACCCCCGCACGATCGGCGTTTCCTCGCCGGTCTCGGGAGCGGGGGTGTCGCCCCGGGACGACCCGGGGGCCGTGGACGTGGGGATCGTCGTCACGGGCCGCGCCTGGACGATGTAGAGGGAGCTCTCGTCCGCGCACCACTCGATGTCCATCGGGCGGCGGTAGTGGGATTCGATGACCCGCGCGAGCGAGACGAGTCGGGCCAAGCGATGGTCGGGCAACTTCTGGACCTTCTGGGCTTCGGCCGGTACTTCCTCACGTCGGTTCCCTCCCTCGGGCGCCCGGACCAGCCGGACGCGTTGCTCGGAAATCTGCTTATGGATGACCTTGAGGGTCGCCCCGTCGACGACGTAGTGGTCGGGGGTGACTTCCCCACCGACGATCGTCTCGCCCAGGCCCCAGCCCGCCTCGACGATCATGTGGTTCTCCC
>JAJZDF010000117.1 GCA_021828715.1 Thermoplasmata archaeon | reverse complement strand
CGTCGCTATTTAACGGACGGCGGCCGCGGGAGCGGCGACTCGAGGAGGAGCGCGGCGTAGCCGACGACCTCGGGCCCGCGGGACGCCTCGCCCGAGTGCCCCCATCGGAGGAGCCGAGCCGTGAGGGGCTCGTCGGCGAGGGCGCGGAGAAGGACGGTCGTGGGGGCGACCCCGCACATCGAGATGTCGTGCGCCCGCACGGTATCGTACAGGCGACGCCCGTCCCGGGCGACGATCGCCTCGATCGCCCGGGCATCCTGCTGTCGGGCGACCTCGGGAGGGACGTAGTGGGAGAAGTCGGTCGACGCGAGCAGCAGGACGTCCCGGCCGACGACCGCCTCCCGGACGACCCCGGCGATCCGATCGAGGTCGGCGAACGGGCCGAACCGGATCTCGAGCGCGACGAAGGCGGGGCGCGGGAGGACGTACTCGAGGAACGGCAACTGGACCTCGATCGAATGCTCCCGGGCGTGCGCCGCCTCGTCGACCTCGAGGGGCGGCCGCTCCAGCCGTTGGAGGAGGGGGCGGGCGCAGGCGGTGGTGCCGAGCGGGGTGCGCCAGCCTACGGCGGAGAGCGCGGCGCCCCGGCTCTCTCCGTAGTGATCCACCCCGAGGATCAGGACCGCCTCGGGAGGCCGCTCCGCGGCGATCGCGGCATACGCCAGCGCCGCGATCGGTCCCGAGTACTCGAAGCCGGCATGGGGAACGACCGCCGCCCGAACCGTGCGCTCCGGTCGACGGTGCCGGGTCGGGAGCGCGCCGGGCCCCCGCTCCGACCGGAAGCACGATTCGATCTGGCCGGCGAGCTCGGCCGCGTCGGCCGCGTAGAACGAACCCGCGACCGCCGGGGAGCGCTCGGTCGTCATCGTCGTTCAGGGCGCCCCGAGGAGGGCGACGATCTCCCGGGCGTCGGCCGGGTCGAGCGGAACGCGCGTCCGGGGATGGAACGGATTCGCCTCCCCGTAGCGGGGGATGACGTGGAAGTGGACGTGGAAGACGATCTGGCCGGCGGCCGCGCCCGCGTTCAGCGCCAGGTTGTAGTCGGGGGCCAGCCGTGCGACCCGGCGGCACATCCGGTCGACGGTGTCCATCAGCGCGGTCCGATCCGTCTCGTCGAGGTCCTCGAGCCGGGCTCCGTGGCGCCGGGAGACCACGAGGAAGTGGCCGCGCGTGAAGGGATAGAGGTCGAGGAACGTGATCGTCCGGTCGTCTTCGTGGAGAATGTAGCCGGCCGCCCGGTGCGCCGCGATCTCGCAGAAGATGCAGGGCGTGCCCGGCCCCGGGGTAGCGGACGGCATCGGAGCGGAGGAGAGTGCGGGCGAGCGTAAAGGTTGCCCCGGCGACCGGGGCGAGCGACACCTCATTAGGGGTGGCTCGCTGGCCGCGTCCCATGCGTGCCGGTCTGGGCCGTACGGCCGTGCTCCTTGCCCTCGCCGCGCTACTCCTGCTGCCGGGTACGGCGCTGGCGCACGGGGCGTCGGCCGCCGCCGGGGCCACCCGGCCGGCGCTGGTGACGGATGCTTCCGGGGTCCCGGCGGGGGCGGCGAGCGTCCCGCTGGACGCCGCGTGGCCGGTGACCTTGACCCTGACGCTCTCCTACGCCCACCCCGCAGCGCTCGCCAGCCTCCTCGCCTCGCTCCAGGAGCCGGGTTCCCCTGACTACCACCACTTCCTGACGTCGGCGGAGTTCCGGGCCGAATTCGACCCGTCCGCCGGGGTCGTATCGGCGCTGGCCGCGACCCTGGCGACCTACGGGGCCCGCGATACCACCGTCGGCCCGTCGGGGGCGACGGTGTCGGCGACGTTGGCGGCGGGCGAGGTCGACCGGCTCCTCGGGGTCGAACTCCGGAGCTACGGTTCGGTCGGCGGGACCCCCGTCTATACGGCGGTCGGGAACCCGACCCTCCCGGCGGGGCTCGCAGGGCACGTCGTCGGGATCGGGGGTCTTTCGGACGCGGCGAACTTCCGTCTGGCACTGGCGGCCGTCCGGACCCCGCTCGAGCCGGTGCGCACGGGGGCGGGCGCGGCCCCCGAGTTCGTGACCGGCACCGGCGGGGCGCAATGGCTGACGGGATCGGACTACACCCAGGCGTACGGGGCCCCGTCGCTCTTCCCCGGCGGGGCGCTCGGGGCGAGGGGCCGGTACCCGACGGGGATCGCGATCGCGACGCTCCTCGCGAGCGCCTACAACGCGTCGACCGCCCAGAACCTCCCGCCGTGGGACCCGAACGTGATCGATACCTACTTCAACAACACCACCGCCCCCGCCTGGCCGCACTCTCCCGTGACCGGGGTTCCGGTCCCGATCGCGAACGTGACCCCGCCGCTCCCCGGCTTCTTCGGAGCGCTCAACGACTCCTCGAGCTTCGAGTTCGAGAACTCCCTGGACCTCGAGATGGCCGGCGACATGGCGCCGGGGGCGCCCCTCTACAATTTCTACTTCGCGGGCAGCCTGGCCCAGGGTAGTGGCGGGAGCCTGACCAGCCTGGCGGACGACTTTGCCGCCGATCTCTCTGCGGCGCTGAATTTCGCCTACCCCAGCGGGGTCCGCCTGGGGGTCGCGAGCGGCTCGTTCGGCCTTCCCGATCTCAACGACAGCGCCTGGAACTCCGATCTCCAGGAGGCGGCCGCCACGGGCGTCACGGTCGTGATCGCGAGCGGCGACCAGGGGAACGCCCCCTCGGCCGACACCGGTCGTGGGGCGGACGGCCAGTGGCCGACGTGGCCCGCCACGGCCGCCTACAACTCGAGCGGGGCGATCGCGGTCGGCGGGGTCTCCCTGACGCTCAACGGAACCCCCACCACCACCTTCAACGGCACGGATCTGAACGTCACCTTCGATTCGAACATCACGGGAATCGCCGGCATGACGGCGTGGTACAACGCCCCGGGACCTCCCGGCAACGGCGACTGGGCCGGGAGCGAGGGGGGCCTCAGCACGCTCGTGCCGGAGCCGGGCTGGCAGTTCCACTCCGCGGCCCAGCCCGCGATCTCGGCGGCGGCGGGGCTGCAGGGCGCCTCGTTCCTCGGGAGGGCGGAGCCGGATATCGCGTTCCCGGCGAACGATACGATCGCCTACGTCCTCTCGGATGCCCAGCGGAACCTCTACTTTGACGTGCTCGCGGGGACGAGCGTCGCCGCCCCGCTCTTCGCCGGGCTCCTCGCGGACGAGGCCTCGGTCCTCGGCGGCCCCCTCGGCTACCTCGACCCGACCCTCTACCGGATGGGGAGCTACGACGCCGCGGTCTGGAGCGCCACCGATCCGTTCCTGGACGTCACCACCGGAGGCAACTACGTCTTCTCCGCCGGACCGGGATGGGACCCCGTCACGGGTTGGGGGGGCCTCAACGCCGGCCGGCTCTACGCGGCGCTGCAGAATTCCACGGTGACGAACTATACCTACACCGGACCGACCCCCGGACTGCCCCCCCCTGCCCCGGCCCCGGGGATCTCCGTCGACACCGTCCTCGTGATCATCGGACTGGCGGCCGCCGCCGCCGTCGCGTTGGTGCTCGCCTTCGGCCGGCCCCGCGACGCCCGATCCTCCCCGCCGCCGTGGGGGGCGCCGGGAGCTGCGCCGCTGGCGCCGTGGCCCCCCGGGTACTCCGGCGTCCCCCCCGGATCGGCCGGGGCGTCACGTCCCTCGAACGTTCCCACGTTCCTCTGTCCGTACTGCGGCTCTCCCCGGCCGGCCGAACCG
>JAJZDF010000116.1 GCA_021828715.1 Thermoplasmata archaeon | reverse complement strand
TCACGGGGTCGCGCTGTCCTACGCGGTCTACGCGAAGTTCCGGGGAAAGATCCACATGGGAGGGGAGTGACGATGCGCGAGGTCGCCGTGCTCGGCGTGGGCCAGACGAAGTTCGGCGAGCTGTGGGACCGCTCGTTCCGGGAGATCGGGATCGAGGCGGGGCTCGAAGCGCTCGTCGATGCGAAGCTCGGATCGGGGGACGTGAACGGCCTCTACCTCGGCAACATGGCGGCCGGTTCCCTCCTCTCCCAGGAGCACATCGCGCCGCTCATCGCCGACTACGCGGGGCTCGCCGGCCGCCACCTGCCGGTGGTACGGGTGGAAGGCGGCGGGGCGTCGGGCGCGCTCGCGCTGCACCAGGGATACCTCGCGGTCGCGAGCGGGCTCTACGACTTCGTCGTCGTCGGAGGGGCGGAGAAGATGACGGACGTCGCGGACGCCACCGCGAACCAGATCGCGAGCGCCACCGCCGACCACGAGTGGGAGGTGGTCTTCGGAGCGACCTTGCCCGCCCTCTGGGCGCTCATCGCCCGCCGCCACATGCACGACTTCGGGACGACGAGCGACCAGCTCGCGCGCGTCGCGGTCCACGATCACGAGATGGCCGGAAAGAACCCCCTCGCGCACTACCGGAACCGGCTGACCGTCGAGCAGGTCCTCGGGGCCGGCCGGGTCGCCGAGCCGCTCGGGATGCTCGACTGCTCCCCCCTCTCGGACGGCGCGGCGGCGATCGTCCTCGGCCCGCTCGAAGGGGCGCGGAAGCACACCGACTCCCCGATCCGCATCGCGGCGAGCGAGGTCGCCTCGGACACGATGGCGGTCCAACACCGGACCGAGATCACGACCCTGGCGTCGACCGTCGCGGCCGCGCAGCGCGCCTTCGCGCGGGCCCGTCGCGCGCCGGCCGACGTTCGGGTCGCCGAGATCCACGACGCCTACACGATCAGCGCCCTCCTATCGCTGGAGGACCTCGGGTTTGTGCCGAAGGGCGGCGCGGGGCCCGCGTTCGCCGCCGGCGACTTCGGCCCGCACGGGCGGCTCGTCGTGAATCCGTCCGGCGGCCTGAAGGCCCAGGGGCGGCCGTTCGGTGCCGTGGGGGTCGCCCAGGTCGCCGAGATCGTCCGCCAGCTCCGCGGCGAGGCGAAGGAGCGCCAGGTTTCGGGCGCGTCCGTCGGCCTGGCCCACGATGTCGGGGGCACGGGGGCGACGAGCGTCGTCCACCTCCTGGAGCGGGTGAACTAGGGGGTTCCGATGTCGATCGCACGATTCTGGCGCGAGACGCCGCGGCGGTACAACTTGGGCGGCTCGAGGTGCGGCCGGTGCGGGACCGTCTACTTCCCGCCGCGCGCCGTCTGCCCGACCTGCCCCCACCACCGCGAGACGCTCGCGCAGATGGCGCCGTTCCAGATCTCGGGGGAAGGCACGGTCTTCTCCTACACGGTCGTCCACGAGGCGGCCGAAGGGTTCGAGATGCAGGTCCCGTACGTCCTGGCCCTCGTGCGGACGATCGAAGGCCCGATCCTCACGGGACAGATCGTCGACATCGAGCCGTCGGCCGTCGGGATCGGCCTCAAGGTCCGGGCGACGTTCCGCAAGCTCCGCGAGGAGGGAAAGGCGGGCGTGATCCACTACGGCTACAAGTTCACCCCCGTGCCGGAGCCGGAATCCCCCGCGGTCCCCCGGGGGCGGGGGGCGGGGACGCCGGCCTCCGAGGCGGGCCGCTCGGACCGCGCCGCCGCGTGAGCGGGGAGCCGCGCCGGGACGGCGCCGCCCGGCGACCGCCCGAGGAGGACGCCCCGGACGAGGAGTACGCCCGGACGTACGCCGCCGGCTACGAAGAAGGGGTCCGCAGCGCGCTAAGGGAGGTGCTGGGCCACGCCTCCCGGGGCCACACCACCGCCGAGCTCCGGATGCTCATCGAGGGCCGCCTGGCCCGTCTCTCCGAGGAGGTCGAGGCGAAGCGGCGGGGGATGATCGCCCCGCCGCTGCGCCCGTCATGGGGGTCGCTGTTCCGCCCGTCGCCCGCCGCGCGTCCGTGGGTCGCCCCAGTCGGCACCCCGGCGACGCCGCCGCTGCGGGTCGTCCCCGGGCGAACGGTGCTGGTCCGCGAGGAGCGCCCCGGCCGGGCGCTCGAGATCCTGCGGGAGAGTTCCGCCGCCTTTCCCCGGGTGGCGTTCGTCTCCCTCCATCCTCCCTCGGTCGACGGCCTTCCGGCCGACCGGCGGCTCGAGGTGCCGGTCGGCGGGGCCGGGGAGCCGGGCGGGCCGCCGACGCCCGGGGAGATTAGCGGGCGGCTCCGGGCCCCGACGGAAGCGCCCGGCGGTGCCCTGGTCTACGTGGACGCCCTCGAGTTCCTGGCGACGGAGCATTCGCTCGACATGACGCTCCGGTTCGTCAACTGGCTCGTCGGGCAGGCCCGAGAGACGGGTTCGGGGCTGCTCGTATCGTTCGATCCCCGGTCGATCGACGGGAAGGACGCGTCGCGGCTCGAGCGGGCGTTCCAGACCGTAGTGTAGCGACTCGCCCCGGTCCGTCCCCGGCGATCCGCTCGCCGCGCGAGGACCCATAAGCATACGAACCCCGAGCGACCCGGCGTCCACCGGAGGGTCGAGGGATGGAGATCGCGTTCTTCACCGATTCGTACCCGCCGATGCGGGACGGGGTCGCCGAGGTGACGGGCGGACTCGCCCGGCGGCTGGTCGACCTCGGGCACCGGGTGCGGGTCTTCGCCCCCCGCTCGGAGACGGGCCTCGGCGTCCGCGAGGAGGAGCTCGACGGCGTCGTCGTCACGCGCTTCCCGAGCGTCTCGGTCCCGCTCTACGGGCAGTACCGATGGCCGATCTTCCCGTGGGGGGCCGCCCGTCGCTCCCGCGGGGCGGGGAGCGCGGACGTGATCCACGTCCACACCCCGGGAGGTCTCGGCAGCGCGGGCTTCCTGGCCGCGCGCCGGTTCGGCCGCCCGCTCGTCGGGACGTTCCACACGAACCTGCGGGCGATGGCGGAGGCGGTCCCCCCGAAGCTCCTCGTCCCCCAGTTCTTCCGCGTCGCCTGGTGGTGGAACCTCGGCCTCTACTGGCGGTGCGACCTCGCGACGGCCCCGTCCGCCGCCGCGCGCGACGATCTCGAGCGGAGCGTCCGCAAGCCGTTCCGCCGTGCGGTCGAGGTCGTCCCGAACGGGATCGATGTGACACGGTTCCGCGCCGGGATCGGGGTCCCCGACTGGCGGGCGCGGTGCGGCTTCGACGGGGCGCCGCTCCTCACCTACCTCGGCCGCCTGACCATCGACAAGGGCGTCCACCGGTTCCTCGACGCCGTCTCGGAGGTCTCCCGGACGCACGAGGTCGTGGCGGTCGTCGGCGGCGTCGGCCCCGAGGAGGCTGCGGTACGGGCGCGCCTGCGCGAGGATCCGCTCCTCGCGGGTCGGGTGCGGTACGTCGGCCCGGTCGCGGAGTCGGAGAAGCCGGGCCTCCTCGGCCAGAGCGATGTCTTCGTTCTCCCGTCGACCAGCGACACGTCGAGCATCGCCCTCCTGGAGGCGATGGCGAGCGGCGCCGCCGTGGTCGCACCGGACGTCGGCGGCGCGGCCGAGCTCGTACGGGACGGCGTTACCGGCCGGAGAGCGGCGGTCCGGACCCCTGGGGCGCTCGCCCGGGTCCTCGCGGAGCTCGTGGAAGATCCGGCCGCCCGCCGCGCGATCGCCGCGCGGGGCCGCGAGCAGGTCGTCCGCACGGCCTCCCTCGAAAGCATGGCCCGTCGCTTTATCTCCCTCTACGCGCATCTCATCGAGGCCCGGAGTTTCGATGG
>JAJZDF010000115.1 GCA_021828715.1 Thermoplasmata archaeon | reverse complement strand
GCGCGACCCGGGCGTCGACCGCGACGACCCCCTTCCCCTCGGCGCGCACGATCAAGGGGTTGATGTCGAGTTCCGCGATCTCGGGCTGCTCGACGGAGAGCTGGGAGATCCGCTCGATCGCTTCGGCGAGCTTCCCGAGGTCGCTCGGCGGCTCCCCGCGGGTCCCCTGGAGCAGCGGGAACGCCTTCACCGAGCGGATCATCTGCTGCGCGGAGAGGGGACGGAGCGGCGCGAGCCGGAACGTCACGTCCCGGAGCGTTTCGACGTAGATCCCCCCCAGGCCGAAGACGACGACCGGTCCGAATCCCGGGTCGCGCTGCATCCCGAGGAGGACTTCCTTCCCCGCCCGGACCTGCGCCTCGACCTCGAACCCCTCCAGGCGTGCCTTCGGCGCGCGGGTCCGCACGGTCGCCCGCATCCGGTCGACCGCCTCCCGGACCGCGGCGGCGTCCCGGAGGTCGAGCTGGACCCCGCCGACGTCGGTCTTGTGCGAGATGTCCGGCGAGACGATCTTGAGGACCACGGGGTAGCCGACCTCCTCGGCGGCGCCTACGGCCTCGTCGGCGGTCTGGACCCGACGGGAGGCGGCGAACGGGATCCCGTACGCCTCGAGGAGCTCGCGGGCGGCGTACTCCGGCAGCACGGAGAGCCCGGCCCGGCGGGCGCGGGCGAGCGTCGCCCGCGCCGCCGTCCGGTCGACCGGCAGCGTGCGCACCTCGGTCCGGGGGCGCGTGCGCCAGGCGTGGTCCCGGGCCAGGAAGCCGAGCCCCTGGACCCCCTCCTCGGGGAACGTGAAGGCGGGCACGCCGTGGCTCTCGAGGAAGGTGATCGCCTCGGAGACGTCCGTCACGCCGAAGAGGCAGGCGGCGACCCCCTTGGAATTGCGGCCGCGGCCCGCGAGGATCGCCCGGGCGGCGGCGTCGCTCGTGAACGTGCCGGTCGGGCTGGCGATGACGAGGACCCCGTCGACCCGCGGGGAGCGCAGCAGGGTCCGCAGCGCCCCCTCGAACTGGTCCGTCCCCGCGTCGGCGGTCATGTCGATCGGGTTGCCGACGGACGCCGACGGGGAGAGCTGGCGGGCGAGCGCCGCGCGCTCGTCGTCGTGGAGATGGGAGAGCTCGAGCCCGTGGCGCGGGATGGCGTCCGCGGCGACGATCCCCGGCCCGCCCGAGTTCGTGAGGATCGCGAGGCGGGGGCCCTCGAGGCGGATCCCGGAGGAGAAGATCTTCGCCGTCCGGAACAGGTCGCCGATCGTCTCGGCCCGGATCACCCCCGACTGCGCGAAGAGGGAGTCGTAGAGCTGGTCCCGCCCGGACTGCGCGAGCGAGCCCGTGTGGCTCCGGGCGGCCCGCTCCCCCTCCGGCGTGCGGCCGCTCTTGATCACGAGGACCGGCTTGCGCTCCGTGACCTCGCGGGCGGTCTCGAGGAACCGCCGCCCGTCGGCGAGGCTCTCCACGTAGAGGAGGACCACCCGGGTCGCCGGGTCGTCGGCCATCGCCCGGAGCAGGTCGTTCTCGTCGACCCCGGCGCGGTTCCCGACCGACACGAACCGGGAAAACCCGATCCGCTCGCTGATCCCGTACTGGATGATCCCGGCCCCGAGCGCCCCGCTCTGGGAGATGAAGGCGATGTTCCCCCGAGGAGGGAGGCTCGAGCTGAACGTCGAGTTCAGGCTCACCGACGGGTCCGTGTTCAGGATCCCGAAGCAGTTCGGCCCGACCAGCGACATCCGGTGGCGGCGGGCGACCTCGACCAGCTTCGCCTCGAGCGGGACGCCCGCGCCCCCGATCTCGCGGAAGCCCGAGGAGATGATGACCACCCCCTTCGTCCCGGCCCGGCCGACCTGCTCGACGACCCCGGGGACGAGCGCGGCCGGCACGATCACCACGGCCAGGTCCGGCACTTCCGGCAGCGCGCCGACGTCCGGGTAGCAGTGGACCCCCGAGACGCTCGCGTGCGACGGGTTGACCGGGTAGACGACGCCCTGGTACCCCGCCTGGATCACGTTGCGGAACAGCGACGCCCCGACCGCTCCCGGCCGGTTGGATGCCCCGATGACGGCGATCGACCGCGGCGCGAACAGCTCTCGAAGCATCTCGGAACTTTCCTTCGGCATGACGCTCCCTTCCCCGGGGACGACCGGGGTCCGCCCCCATAATATACGCGCCACCGCGTGCGCACCCCGTGACCTCAAATCCTCCCCCGCCGGGCGGCACCCCGACCTCCTCGCCGCCCCACGCCCCGCCGCCTCGGGGCCCGCCGGGGGCGCTCCGTCGGATGGAGAAGGGACGGATCCGCCACGTGGTCGCGGTCGGGAGCGGAAAGGGCGGGGTCGGGAAGTCGACCGTCACGGCGCTCCTCGCGGCGGAGCTCGCGCGCCGGGGCCTGGCCGTGGGGATCCTCGACGCCGACATCACCGGACCGTCGATCCCGAAGATGTTCGGTCTGCCCGGCCCCCTGCTCGACCGCGGCGAGGGGATCGAGCCGGTGCGCTCGCGGACGAACGTCGAGATCGTCTCCTCCCAGTTCATGGTCGAGGACGAGCAGACCCCCGTCATCTGGCGGGGACCCCTCGTGACCCGCCTCATCCAGCAGTTCTTCGGCGGCGTGAACTGGGGGACGCTCGACTACCTGCTGCTCGACATGCCGCCCGGGACCAGCGACGTGCCGCTCACCGTCTTCCAGACGATCCCGATCGACGGGATGGTCTTCGTCCTGACCCCGCAGGAGCTCGCCGCGCTGATCGTGAAGAAGGCGATGAACATGGCCCGCGAGCTCCACGTCCCCCTCCTCGGGGTCGTCGAGAACCTGGGGTGGATCGCCTGCCCCCACTGCGGCGAACGGATCGATCTCTTCGGCCCGAGCCGGGTCGAGCGGATCGCCGAGGAGTACGGGATCCCCGTGCTCGGCCGGCTGCCGGTGCAGCCGGCCGCCACCCTCCTCGCCGACGCCGGCCGCATCGAGGAGCACGCCGTGCCCGAGGTCGCCGCGCTCGGGGAGGCGTTCCGGCGGGCGGTCGACGACGTCACCCAGGGGCCGTCGACGGTGCTGTGACCTCGCGCAGTTGCGCGAACGGGATCGTCTCGACCGCCACGCCCCGGCGGCCGAGCGCCGCGGCGAGGCCCGGCAGGTGGGCGTCCCCGACGACCGCGGCCATGCGGCCGTAGCCGCGGCGCCGCAGGTCGGTGAGCCGGTCCGCCATGTGCTCGTTCCGCTCGTCCAGCAGGACGCGGGCGATCGCCGGGCTCGCGCCCCGCAGCGCCGACGCGTACTCCTCGGGCGCCTCCGCGTACCGGTCGACCTCGCGCGCCACCCACCGGGACGGGACGACGAGCGCGACGAACGCGCCGACGAACAGCTGCACCCGCTCGCGGAAGGACATCGATTGCATCAGGCGGACCACCGTCACCTGGATCGGATCGTCGATGAGGAAGAGGGGGAGGGCCCGCTCGCGCGCGACCTCCGCGGCGACCTTCATCTCGGCGCCCGCCTCGCCGCCGCCGATCTGCGCCCCCAGGCGCCGCTGGAGCAGCCCCCACAGCCGCGGCACGAGCGGCAAGCCCGGGGGCGCCGACGGGGGAGCGCCCGACGGCCGGAGCAACGCCGCCGCCCGGCCGGCGTCGAGCTCGACCGCGACCCCGTCCAGGACGCGCCCGCCGAGGACGGCCCGGATCGGCCGTTCGAGGTCGATCACGTGGGCCGCCCCGAGGAGCAGGACCGGCGCCTCCGTGGTCCGGGCGTACATCGCCCGCTCGAGGGCCCGGGGAAGGTATGGCTCTTTGCGGGGGCCGGGGCTTTGTAAAATTAAT
>JAJZDF010000114.1 GCA_021828715.1 Thermoplasmata archaeon | reverse complement strand
ATTGGGTGTAGCAGACGGTCGCCTGGGCGCGGCCGCCGGCCTTCTTCACCGCCGCCAGCGCGACCCGCATGTTCTCGGGGTCGTTCAGCGCGTCGAAGACGCGGAAGATGTCGATCCCCTGCCGGGACGCCTCCCCCACGAACCGTTCGACCAGGTCGTCGGCGTAGTGCCGGTAGCCGACCAGGTTCTGCCCGCGGAGCAACATCTGCAGCGGCGTCCGCGGCATCGCCCTCTTGAGCTGACGGAGCCGCTCCCACGGGTCCTCCCTCAGGAAGCGGAGGCAGACGTCGAACGTCGCGCCGCCCCAGACCTCGAGCGACCGGTAGCCGACGGCGTCCAGCCGCTCCGCGGCCGGCAGCATGTCGCGGGTCCGCATCCGCGTCGCGATCAGCGACTGGTGGCCGTCCCGCAGGACCGTCTCGGTGAGCCCGACCATCCGACCCTCTCCGCTCAGAGCGGGATGTTCCCGTGCTTGCGCGCCGGGCGGTCGACCCGCTTCGTCGCGAGGAGCCGTAGGCCATCGACCAGCCGCGCGCGCGTGGTCGCGGGATCGATGACGTCGTCGATGTACCCCCGCTCGGCGGCGAGGTACGGGTTCAGGAACTCCGCCCGGTACTCCCCGGCGAGCCGCGCCCGCACCTCCGCCCGCTCGGCGGCGGGGGCCTTCTCGATCTCGCGGCGGAAGAGGATGTTGACCGCGCCGTCCGCGCCCATCACCGCAATCTCCGCGGTCGGCCAGGCGAGGTTCAGATCGCCGCCCAAGTGCTTCGAGCACATCACGTCGTAGGCGCCGCCGTACGCCTTCCGCAGGATCACCGTCAGCAGCGGGACGGTCGCCTCGGCGTAGGCGTAGAGGAGCTTCGCCCCGTGCCGGATGATCCCGCCGTACTCCTGCGCGGTGCCGGGCAGGAACCCCGGGACGTCGACGAAGGTGAGCAGGGGCAGGTTGAAGGCGTCGCAGCACCGAACGAACCGAGCCGCCTTCGTCGACGCCGGGATGTCGAGCGTGCCGGCGAGCGCGCCCGGGTTGTTCGCGACGACCCCGACCGGCCGACCGTCGAGCCGCGCCAGCCCGACCACGACGTTCGGCGCCCACGCGGCGTGGACCTCGAGGAACGAGCCGACGGCGAGGACCCGGTCCAGGACCGCCCGCACGTCGTACGGCGCGTTCGAGTCCTCGGGGACGGTCCGCTCGAGCTCGGTCGCGGCGGAGTCGGGCGGCGGCTGGGGCGGGCCGAGCGGCGGTTCCTCGAGGTTGTTGAGCGGCAGGTAGGAGAGCAGGCGCCGGGCGAGGGCGATCGCCGCCCCGTCGGAGTCGGCCGTGAAGTGGGAGACCCCGCTGATGGAGCCGTGCGTATCGGCTCCGCCGAGCTGGTCGAACGTGACCTCCTCGCCGGTGACCGCGCGGATGACGTCCGGGCCGGTGATGAACATGTGCGCCGTCGGGCGCGCCATGATCACGAAGTCGGTGATCGCGGGCGAGTAGACCGCCCCGCCGGCGCACGGACCGAGGATCAGCGACAGCTGGGGGACGACCCCCGAGAGCGCGACGTTCCGGAAGAAGACCTCGCCGTAGCCCCCGAGGCTCATCACCCCCTCCTGGATCCGCGCGCCGCCCGAGTCGTTCAGTCCCACGATCGGGACGCCCGCCTTGCGGGCCGTCTCCATCACCTTCACGATCTTCATCGCGTGGGCCTCGCCCAGGGCTCCACCGAAGACGGTCGCGTCCTGGGCGAACGCGCAGACGGGCCGGCCGTCGACCTCGCCCCAGCCGGTGACGACCCCGTCGCCCGGGATGCGGCGCTCGCTGAGCCCGAACTTGTCAACCCGATGTGTGACGAACGCGTCGATCTCGGAGAACGACCCCGGGTCGAAGAACGCCTCGAGGCGTTCCCGGGCCGTCATCTTGCCGTCCGCCCGGAGCTTCGCCACGCGCTCCGCCCCCCCGCCCTCGCGCGCCTGCTTCTTGAGGGCGTTCCAGCGCTCGAAGGCCGGCTTCACGATCCCTCCACGACCAGGTCCCCGACGCGCACGGCGACCGGCCCGGACGCGGTCGACAACCACAGTTCCCCCTCTTCGCCAAGGGCGGTGATGACACCGTGCAGGCTCCCGTCCACGGTCGCGGGGAGGCCTTGCCCATAGAGGAGGCGCCGGCAGGCGTCGACGACCGTTCCGGCCGCGCCCGGCCGGTCGAGCGCCGCGACGGCGCCGTCGATCGCTTCGGCCACGAGCTCCTCGACCTCCCGGACGGCCGGCCGAGGGGAGACGAACTCCGCCAGGGAGACGATCCGCTCCCGCAGCGCCGGGTCGAACGACTCGGGCGGCGCCGCCACGTTCACCCCGATCCCCACGACGACCGCCCGTCCCCCGGCCGGCGTATCGACCTCGTCGGCCAGGATGCCCGCCAGCTTCCGGGCCCGGCCGTTCTGGACCACGAGAAGATCGTTCGGCCACTTGAGCCGCACCGGGGCCGAGTAGCGCTCCGCGAGGGCGCGGGCGACCGCGGCGCCGACGCCGAGCGAAAGGATCGGGCCCCCTGCGGGCGGCGCCCGTCGCACGACCGAGAGGTAGAGGCCGCCCGGCGGGGAGGACCACGTGTGCGCGAGCCGCCCCCGTCCGGCCGTCTGGCGTTCCGCCACGACCCGGAGGCCGTCCGGCGCCCCGGCGCGCGCCCGAGCGATCGCTTCCGCCTGCGTCGACGGCAGCTCCGTGTAGCACTCGCGCGCGGACACCGGCATGCCCCGCGGGCGGGGACTCCCGGTTCGGTTTAACGGTTGGGGGACGGAAGAGGTTGACTGAGAACCCTACCTCCTGTCGAGGTGGTAGCTGACGGCGAGCGCATTCCACACGACCGTTCGTGCGAGCACCTCAACCACTTGGGTCTCCCATCGGCGGGATCGGACCCATGATCCGAAGCGATCCTTGAACGCTCCGAATACCCCCTCGATGACCGCGCGCCGTCAATACCGGCATCGGAACTCCCTCCGATGTCGGAACTGGTCGAAGACCATCGCGCTCCAAGCTCCCACGCCCTGGGCTTTCACATGGGTCGTGTTCTTTCGGAGGGCGATCTCGGGTCGGCCCCCGCGGTCCGCGATCGCTCGGGCATTCTCTCGGGAAACATATCCTCGGTCGAGGACCACGTTGCCCAGCGTGCGGCAGATCGGCAGCCGGGCTAGTAGGTTCGGCAGCTGGGTCACATCGTTCGTTCGGTCATCGGTCGCCTGCGCGGCCACGAAGTAGGGGAACTGGGCCCGGGTCACCACGAGGGCGTGGAGCTTGAGGAACGTACGATGCTTCCCCGATCCCCGACACGGGTCGCGCCACTGCTCCCATCGATGCAGGGAGAGGCCGGTGCCCTCACCGGCGAGGTTGGGCGGGCCCTCCCTCGGAATCCTCCGGGCGAGGCGACTGAGAAGGCGGACCAGGTAGTCGGGAGGTACCCGCGATGCCCACGCCGCCGCGGTGGGGGCGGCCGGGACGTGGCGGACCCCAAGGCGTCGCGCGAGGGAGGGGAGGGCGCAGAGGATCGCATGCACCGCGTCGTACGACCATTGGCCGAGAGCGCGCAGGAGGAGGAACCGCACGACATCCCGAGGGGGTGTGGGCGGTCGTCCGGGAGTGCCCGCGGGTCGGACCGAGTAGGGGGGATTGGAACGGACCAGACGAGCGAGGAGGGAGAGGGTGTCCGACCAGATGTGCCGCAGAAAGCGACGGTAGTGCGACCAATCGTGGCGCCGATGCCGTCGGGCCGATGAATATTTGGCACGGTCGGACGGTGGTTGCTCTCGGGCCGCAAGGCCCCCTTCGCGACGGTTGGCGCACACAACC
>JAJZDF010000113.1 GCA_021828715.1 Thermoplasmata archaeon | reverse complement strand
CTCCTGCACGGCCCAGCAGCCCGAGCTCAACATCGTCCGGACGACGATCCAGGCGCTGGCCGGGGTCCTCGGCGGGACGCAGTCGCTGCACACGAACTCGTACGACGAGGCGCTCCAGCTCCCGAGCGAGGACGCGGTGCGGATCGCGCTCCGCACCCAGCAGATTCTCGCCCACGAGAGCGGGGTCGCGGAGGCGGTCGACCCGTTCGGGGGCAGCTACTACGTCGAGTGGCTGACCGATCGGATGGAGGAAGAGGCGCGCCGCTATTTCGACCGGATCGACGAGATGGGCGGCGTCGTGCCCGCGATCGAGCGCGGCTTCTTCCAGCGCGAGATCCAGGAGTCGTCGTTCCGGTACCAGCGGGCGGTCGACTCCGGCGAGCAACGGGTTGTCGGCGTCAACGCCTACACCGTCGACGCCCCGATCCGGGTCCCCCGGCTCAAGATCTCCGAGGAGGCGCGGCGCGCCCAGTCCCGACGGCTCCGGGCGCTGCGCTCCCGGCGCTCGGCGTCCCGCTGGTCGGCGGCCCTCGATCGTCTCCGGACGGTCGCGGCGACCGAGGACCAGAACACGATGCCGGCCGTTCTCGACGCCCTCCGGGCCCGCGCGACGCTCGGCGAGATCGTACGGGCGTTCCAGGACGTCTATGGGTCGTACCGCGAGCGGTCCACGTACTAGTCTCCCGCCGCCCCCCCCGGCCCCCACCGACCCGGGGCCGGAGTACCGCGCTGCCTTGGAGGGCCTCTACGCCCGACGGCGGTTCGGGCTGCAGCCGGGCCTCGACGTCGTCCGCGGGCTCCTCACCGGCCTCGGTCATCCCGAACGGGCGTTCCCGGCCGTCCACGTCGCCGGCAGCAAGGGGAAGGGATCGACCGCGGCGTTCGCGGAGGCGATCCTGCGGGCGCACGGCCTGCGGACCGGCCTCTTTACGTCGCCCCACCTTGTGAGCTACCGGGAGCGGATGCAGATCGACCGCGTCCCGATCGACCGCGCCGCCGTCGTCCGGGGCGTGGCCCGGGTCGACGCCCTCGCCGACCGCCTCCTCTCCGCGGGTACGATCGACCGGCCCGCGACGTTCTTCGAGGTGACGACCGCCGTCGCCTTCGACTGGTTCGCGGCGCGGCATGTCGACGTCGGCGTCATCGAGGTCGGGATCGGCGGCCGGCTCGACTCGACCAACGTGCTCGCGAGCCGCGTCGGCGTCGTCACGACGATCGAGCTCGAGCACACGGAGATCCTGGGCTCTTCGCTCGGGGCGATCGCCGGCGAGAAGGCCGGGATATTGCATCCGACCATGACGGGCGTGGTCGGACGCCTCCCGCCGCCCGCCCGGGCTACGGTCGAGGCGGCGGCCGACCGGGAGGGGGTCCCGCTCTGGCTCCTCGACCGGGAGGTCCTCCTCGAGCACCGGAGCCTCTCCCACGACGGCCAGGCGCTGGACGTCGTTTTGCCCGGCGGGCGCGTCGACGGGATCCGGCTCCCCCTCTCCGGGACGTTCCAGGCGACGAATGTCGCTCTCGCCGTCGCCGCCTCCGCCCGCTTCCTCGCGGCGGAGGGCCGGACGTTCCGTCCGGAACGGGCCCGCGCCGGGCTCGCCCGGGTCCGCTGGCCGGGCCGCCTGCAGCCGGTGCGCCGACGGCCGGATCTCTTCTACGACGTCGCCCACACGCCCGAGAGCGCCCGGGCCGTCGCCGAGAGCCTGGGCGAGATGTTCCCGTTCGCCGATCCGGCACAATCGGCGATCGTCTTCGGGCTGCTCCGGGGCAAGGCGATCGACCGGATGCTGACGTCGCTCGCTCCGCTGGCACGGACCCTCGTCGCCGTCCCGGTCCGTTCCGACCGGGCGGTCCCCCCGGCGGAGATCCGGGCGCACGCGCAGGGACGGTTCCCCCGGGTCGTCGAGGCCCGCTCGGCCTCCGAGGGGCTCGGGCTCGGCCGCGCCGCGACCGGAACGGACGGCTTCACCCTCGTCGTCGGGAGCGACTACCTGGTCGGCGAGCTCCTGCGCGGGGAGGCCCCGGAGGAGCCGGACCTCTCCGACCCGGGGGTCGAATCGTCCCGTGCGGGGCCCGGGGGCGACGCGTGAGCGCCCGCGACTTCCCGTGGGAGGTGGTCCTCGATCGCTTGAGCGCCTTCTACCGAACCGGCGACTGGCGTGTCCCGTACCTGCGCGACCATGCGGCCGACCCGTTCCAGGTGCTGATCGGCACGATCCTCTCGCAGCGCACCCGGGACGAGGCGACGGATGTCGCGAGCGCCCGACTCTTCGCGGCGTTCCCCGATCCGGATTCCCTGGCCCGGGCTCCGCCGGCCGAGGTGAGCGCCCGGATCCGTGGCACGGGGTTCTACCGGACCAAGACGCGGGTGCTCCGCCGGGTCGCGGAGGCGATCCGGGACGAGCACGGCGGGACGGTCCCCCGGACGTTCGAGGCGTTGACGGCGCTGCCGGGGGTCGGCCCGAAGACCGCGAACTGCGTCCTCATCTTCGGTTACGGGATCCCGGCGATCCCCGTCGACACCCACGTCCACCGGATCGCCAACCGCCTCGGCGTCGTCCGGACGCGTACGCCCGAGGCGACCGAGGAGGCGCTCCGACGGCGCCTCGATCGCGAGTACTGGATCCCGCTCAACCCGCTCCTCGTCCAGCACGGACAGAACGTCTGCCGCCCGATCCGCCCCCGGTGCGACGCCTGCCCGATCGCGGATATCTGCGCTACCGGGCGGGCCCGGACGGCCGGACGGCGTCCCCCCCGCCCGGAGGATGCGGCGCCGGGGACGGCGGCAGAGCGGCCAGGACGACGAGGGTCAGGACGACGACCGCCCCGAGCAGCGTCCAGGCGACGGCGTAGCTCCGGATCGCGACGACCCATCCGAACAACGCCGAGATCCCGGCGCCGCCCGCGAGCTGGACGGCGTTGAACAGCCCGATCGCCAGCGGCACCTCCCGTGCCGGGAGCCCGGGCCAGCCGTACGGGATCACGTACATCACGGCGTAGACGAACCCGTAGGCGAAGGAGAAGACCGCCCCCACCCCGATCGCGGCGAGCACGCCCGCGTACGGCAAGGCCAGCAGGACGGCCCCGGCCGCGACCGTGACGACGGCGAACTGGGTCCGGTGGTTGCGGAACCGCTCGGCGATCGTGCCTCCGACCGGCCCCCCGACCAGGCTCGGGAGGACGAACATCATCCCGACCGCCCCCGCGAGGAGCGCCGACCATCCGAGGACCGTCTCTCCCCACGGGACGACGAACTGGGTCGAGGCGAACGTCGCTCCCTCGAAGCCGACGAACGCGAGCCCGACGGCCCAGACGGACCGGAGCCGGAAGGCGGCCGGCACGCCCGGGGAGGGGCGCGTGGGCTCGGGGGCGCCGGCGGCGGCCGGGAGGACGGCGACGGCGAGGAGGGTCACGACGGCGAGGGAGATGCCGCCGAACGCGAGCGCCTCCCGCCAGCCGAGCGCCGGCACCAGGAGCGAGCTGCCGAGGATCCCGAGGGCGGCGCCGAGGCTGAATCCCGAGCTGAAGATCCCGACCGGTACTCCCCGCCGGCCGGCGGGGTAGAGGCTCGCCACGAGACCGATGGCGGGGGAGAAGAAGAGCCCGGCGCCGACCCCCGCGACGAACCGCCAGCCGAGCAGCACCCCGAACGACGGGGCGAACGCGGCGAGGAGCGCGCCGACGGCGAGGAGCGCCGCCCCGAGCATCGAAACGGGCCGGGCGCCGTAGCGCCGTGCGAGGAGGCCGGCGGGCACCTGCATCGCCCCGGCGCCGGCGAGGAAGACGGCGACGAGCGCCCCCCACCCGGCGGGCCCGACGTCGAACGCGGTGCCG
>JAJZDF010000112.1 GCA_021828715.1 Thermoplasmata archaeon | reverse complement strand
CGGGGTGAGCCGTCCCCGACCGCCGCCGGGTCCGCTCGGCCGGTCCGATCCGACGCCGTCGGCGCGACGGCACCTTGCCCCGCTGGGTCCCGAGCCGGCCGTTCCGGGCGAGACGAACCGTTTTGAGCGACCGGGCGCTTTTGAGGGGGAACAGAGGAAGACGATGCGCGGACCGGTCCCCCCGTCCCGGCGGAGGTAGTCGTACGGTCGCCCTTACCTGTCCGGCGTGCGGCGCGGAGGTTCCCGACGACACGCCGGCCTGCCCGAAGTGCCGCCTGTCCGGAGCGTTGTTTGAGCCGGTCCGCGAGGCAGCCCGTCCCCTCGACGAAGCGACACCCGCGGCGCTGCGCACGATCGGCGAGATCCTGGCGAGCGTCGAGCTCGACCGGCCGGCCGAGCCCGGCCCCCCGACCGAAGCGGTGCTGTCCCGGGACGCCCGGTTCCCCGCGTTGCCGTCGTGGGCGCCTCCGCTCGCCGCGGCCGAGGATCCGGAGGCTCCGACGTCGCTCGGGGAGTTCCCGGAGCTGCCGCCCGCGTCCTCCGAGGACGAGCTCGGCCGGCGGTACGAGGAATACCTTCACCTGGGGCGACGCCTGGGGCAGGAGTTCGCCGACTTCGAGGCGCGCGGTAGTTCGGCCCGCCTCGTCGGGGACCCGGAGAGCCTGGCGGCGGTCGTCCGGGAGATGTTCGTCCACCTGACCAGCGCCTTGGCCGAGGAGTACGAGGAGGCGCTCGCCCGTCGCAACGAACTGGCGGCGTTCTCCCCGGTCCAGCCGATCGACGCCGGGCTCACGGGAGCCCGACGGGCGCTCCTCCGCCGCGACCTCACGGGCGCGCAGCGTCGGCTCGCCCTGGTCCGCGACGAGCTCCACCAGACCGAGGAGGAGTGGGCCGTGGGTCGGATCCTGATCACCGAGGGGGAGCTCCTCGCGGCGACGGTGCTCGAGCTCGGTGGGGACCCCGCGCCGGCGCTCGGGCCGTTCGAGGAGGGCCGCCACCTCATCGAGAGCGGCCGGCGGAGCGACGGGGAGCGTCTCCTCGCCCGCGGCGCGATCGCGCTCTGGAGCCTGCTCGAGCCTCGATTGGTCCAGGACCTCGGTCGTCTCCGCGACCGCCTCCTGGAGATGCGGGCCGCGGGCGCCGACATCCGGGGGCCCATCGAGGAGCTGCGCGGGGGACTCTCCGAGTTCCGCCAGCGCAATTTCGTGGGAACGATCGTCGCCTACCGACGCGTGCGCGCGTTCGTCGACCAGCAGGCCGGCCCGGCGGACGAGCCGGGGGGCGTCGCGGACGACTCCGCTCGCGTGCGGCCGTCCCCCCCGCTCTAGGCGCCCACCCGCCCGCTACGGGGGCGGGGGCGCGACCGCCGACGGTGGGGTCTCGGACGACGGGGTGGGGGGTCGCCGTCGCCCCCGGAGCGCGAGGAACAGGGCGACCCCGCCCAGCACCACGGCGGCGGAGACCGCCACGTAGAGGGCGCTCGCCGGTGGGCTCCCCGGTGGGACGCCGACGAGCGCGATCGCGAGCGAGACCGTCTGCCCGGCCGAGACCGACACGTTGTTGAAGTACGGCAGGTGGCCGGGCGCCGTTGCCTCGAGCGCATAGATCCCCGCGGGTACCGAGACGTTGAACGAACCGCCCGGGCCAAGGAGCACCGGCTGCCCGGCGAGCCAGAGATGCGCGCCGAATCCCGGCTGCACCGTCCCGACGAGCGCCCCCGGGGCACCGGCGGGCCCGAACCGCACCTGGACGGTAACGTTCCCGTAGAGGGCCACGATGCCGCTGGCGGGGACCGCCACGTAGCCGGGGGGCGCGCTGACGGTGAAGTTGTAAGTTCCCACCGGGAGCTCCTCGGAGGGGAATCCGGCGACGTTCCCGAGGTCGATCCAGCTTCCGAGCGGGTTCCAGACCGTGACCGTCCAGAACGATCCTCCGGGGAAGGCCGCGGCCCGGAAATCGAGCGAGTAGAGCCGGTAGAGCGTCAGGTTCTCCGTCAGGTTGGACCCCGAGACCGAGACGAAGAGGACCGTCGCGAGGCCGAACGCGCCGTTGGCGGACGTCGCCTCCGCGAAGTACTGCCCGCTCGGCCACGTCTGGACGATCGAGGAGCCGGTGCCGGTCGAAGCCACGTAGCCGCCGCTCGTTTCGATCCCCACCCGCCAGGCGGTGCCGTTCGGGAGGCCGTGCTCGACGAACGTCACGTCCCAGAGCGGGGCCAGGAGGATCGGCGCGTAGTCCCCGCCGAGGGCAATCCCTCCGGAAGCGTTGTAGGGCCGGATCCAGTACGGGTCGCCGGCGGCGCCGTAGTTCCACCAGTAGTTCCCGCCGACGACGCTCCCCCCGGCGATGTTCGGCCCGGCCGTGGGGGTGACGTTCCATCGGGCGTCGAACGGAACGAGCGGCCGGCCGCCGGTGTACGGGTCGATCGCCGGTTCGATCGCGGTGAAGTAGGTGCCGAAGGCGTTGTTGTAGACCAGGTCGCTTGACCCCGGGTCGGCCTCGTACAGGCCGGTCGACCCGTAGACCGCGGCCGCGATCGTCGCGGCGTTGGCGGCCAGCGGCTCGTACGTCAGGAACGAGTTGCCGGTCACCACGTTGCCTGCGCCGCCGTAGAGGTAGAGCCCTTCCCCGCCGGTGAGGAATGTGGAATTCTCGACCCGGCTCTCCGTCGTGTTCCAGAGCACCAGCGAGGCGTCGGCCGCGGACGCACCGAGGTATCCGCCCGCGAACCACCACGTGGAGAACGTCGCGGCGGAGATCGAGATGTTCGCGTCGGTATCCAGGTACGCCGGGAGACCGTTGGAGGCCGGGAGCCCGAACGCGGCGCGCGCGGCCGCTTCCCAGGGAGGCGGAACCACGGTGAACGGCGGCGGGGAAGCGATCCGGACGTCGCGGACCCCCGCGAGCCAGATACCGGGGAAGACCGGGAACAGGAAGTCGTTCGACTCGCCGAACCAGGGGAACGCCGGTCCCCCGTCGGCCGGTCGGCCGAGCGGCCCGCCCTCGTCCGACGCGAGCGTGCAGGTTCCGGCGGCGCAGGAGGTCGAGAGGTTTGCGACCCCGGACGACGAGAAGGCCCACAGGGGAGTGTAGACTCCCGAGGACGGGTCCGAAGTCAGCGTAAGGTTCCGCCAGGTGCCGGCCGACGGGACCGCCACCGCCGCGGCGGCCGGATCGAAGCGCGAGGCGAGGGCCTCGATCGAGTAGGCCCCGGGCGGAACGACGTACGGTCCGTCCGGCGGAAGCCACTGGTACTCCGACGCCGGCGGGGCCGCTCCCGGCCCCACGAAGAGGAACCCGTTGTGGGGGGCGAGATCGAGGTGGAGGAGCGCCGAACCCTCGGTCGCGTTCGACACGTTCCACGCGCCGCCGACGAACGACGGACCGACGCCGAGGAAGACCGCCGGCCCGGGTCCTCCGCCGAGGGCCCCCGCCCCGTTGGACGACCACGTCGCCGAGGCGCCGACCGCCGTTTCGCCGGTGTCCGCTCCGACGTTGTAGGCCGACGGCACGTCCTCGAACGCGCTCCGGGTCGCGTCCCAGTAGTCGAGGGCCAGGGTCGCCGACGCGTGGAGCGCGTCGAAGTTGCTGCCGCCCCCCGGCCCTCCCAGCGCGAGCTCGAAGTCGTCCGGGAGGCCGAGGGGACTTGGGACGGTCCCGTCCGCCCGATAGACCGGAGCGGTCACCGGCGCCGACGGCAGGGGGGGCGTGCTGTCGAATTGGACCTCGTCGAACGAGCCGGCACGTGCGACCGTCGCGTTCGCGAGGGTGTAGTTGAAGTAGACCGTGGCGAGCCGGTCCTCCACCGAGGCGTTGAGGAAGAGGCGGAGGGTGAACGGGTATCCGACCGAGATCGTCGGGCCGACC
>JAJZDF010000111.1 GCA_021828715.1 Thermoplasmata archaeon | reverse complement strand
CGCTCACTTACGGCGGGGCGTGCCGAGGCCCAGGTTTTCCACCAGGTGCTGGAAATCGCGGCGGCCGAGCCACGGCACGACGAGATACCGCCGCAGGTAGGTGTCGGGAACGCCGAGGCGGCGGGCTTCCGCGATCGAGTACGCATACGCCTCGACCTCGGTCGGACGGTCCGCGTACGGGAGCCGACGCGGCCAGAGGTCGCGGCCCTGATGGCGCTGGAGGAGGTGGAGGAACTCGTGAACGAGGTCCAGATAGACGTCGAGGAGCGGGCTCTTCGCGAGATGCCGGCGGGCGACCACGATCGCGTCGCCGTCCGTCTCCTCCATCCGAAACCCCGCCGCCCGGACCTCGGGCGGCGTCCGACGCGGCGCGACGTACATGTACCCGGGCCCGTCGTTCAGGAACACCCGCGCCCCGCGCGCGATCCGAACGATCTCGCGATCGTCTCCCGGATACTTGCGGAACGGGGGCGTCCTCTCGAACCCGGGGAACAGGTCGAGCAGCGGATATCGGCCGGCCGCCCGGCCCCGATCGGGTCGGAACTCGCGGGGGACCGGATATCGCTCCTTCGGGGGTCGGGGCGGTTCTGGGTCCGACGGCACCCGCGTGCTGTTCCGGGGAGGTGTCACGGTCTCCGGGCCGCCGAGGCGGTCCGAGGTTCCCGAGCCGGGCCAGCATTTCAGCTCTTGGGCACGCGCCGGCTGAAACTCCACCGGAAGCTCCCTGCCGTCCCGACCGGGCAGGGCCCCGCTGTCCGGCGGACGGCCTCCCGGCGGCGGCGGCGGTCTCGCCCGTTCCCGGCCGGGGCGCCCCGCCAAGCGTCCCGCGACCGGGCGGCGCACGCGGCTCCGACCGCCGGGACCGGCCCCCGAAGGTCGCCCGCCCCGGTGCCCCCTCCGGGGATCGGCCCGGGCGGGGGGTTCGCCTCGGGACCGGCGCCGTGCCGGCCCCCGTCCGTGGGGTGGGTGCGCCGACCGTCATCCCGCCTCCCGCCCTGACGGCGATCCCCCGCGCCGGCGCGCGGCGGCGACCCTCTAAATAGGGGGTCGGCGCAGGTACGACCGTTCGGCCCTCAACGGGCGGGCGGGGCGGGACCATGAGCGGGGGAGCATCGCTAACGCCCACGGAACTCTTCGGAGTCGTCATCGCCCTCGTACTCCTCGCGGTCGTCGTCGCGCTGTTCCTCTACTTCGGACGTCGCCTGAGGGCCCGGCACGACGAACTGCTGGGCGAGCTCCGCTCCAAGCCGGAGCTCGTCCGGGACCGGGCGTTCAACCGGATCGCGATGTCCCGCCGGGAGGCGGAGATCCTCGCCGGCTCGGGGGTCGATGTCGACACCCCCCGGGAGCAGATCGCGCAGGCACAGGCCGCCTTCGATCTCCGTCGGTTTTCGACCGCCTACGATCTCGCCCAGTCGGCCCACGAGGGGCTCGTGCGACGCCGGGGCGGACGGTCGATGGGCGGCGACGGAGGGCCCGCGCCGGCGTCCCTTCCCCTCGCGTCCTCCGAGGTCCTTTCCACCGGCCCGGCGGGCGGCGAGCCGCCGGCCGCCTCGCCGAGCGCGTCGCTCCCCAAGGGGCGGGCCGAGGCGCACTTCATGATCGGGGCGCTCGGACGGGAGATGGCGGCCGCCCCGCCGACGGCCGGCGCGACGATCGGGGCGCGGGGGTTCTACGAGGAGGCCCAGAGGCGCTTTTCCGCCGGCGACTACCCGTCGGCCTTCCAACTGGCGCTTCGGGGTCGGCGGGCGATCGGGGCGCCGATCGAGTCGCTCGGGGCCGCGCCCTCGATCCCCCGTCCCGCGGGTCGCTCCGATCCGGGCGACGCGGAGCGGGCCGCGACGTCGCTCGCCGACGCGGCCCGGTGCACGGAGTGCGGCTACCCGATCCCCGCCGGCGACACGTTCTGCCGCGGGTGCGGGCGACCGCTCGTCGCGCCGACGTGCCCGGCGTGCGGGGCGCCGCGACTCGGCTCCGAGCGGTTCTGCGGCCGCTGCGGGGCGACGTTCCCGGCCTAACGGTCGCGGTCGAGCCACTCGTCCAGGCGTCGCTGGGTGCGGGCGTCGTGGAGGACGGCGCTCTGCCGGCGCCACCGCTCCCGCGGGATCGAGAACGTCTCGTCGATCAGCCGGTCGGCATCGGCGAGCGTCGGGAGCCGGAGCGGTGGCTCGCGCAGCGCCGCCCGGACGTGCTCGCGGACGTTCCAGACCCCCAGCGGGAGGATCTCGCCCGGATGGACCTCGCGGAGGACGACGACCCCCGCCTGGCGACCGAGGGCGAGCAGAGACTCGGAGACCGCGAGCCGGGCGGCGTAGTAGCATCCCCCGATCGAGGCGTACGTCGTCCGTCCGTCGTGGCCCTCGTGGTCGCCGATCATGACGATATCGGTCGGGCTCGGGTTCCAGAGCGTCTCGGGATACCAGCTCTCGATCGACTCGTACCTCCACGCCCCCGGAAGGAAGAGGATCAGCCAACGGTTGTCGAGCGCGGTCAGTCGGTACGCGCGGCCCTCGCCGAGCTCGGGGAGTTCCCTCACCCGCCCGAGGTTCTGCTTCCCGAGGAGGTCGTCGACGGCGGTGATGCTCCAGCGCGTCGGGACGAGCCGGCGCCGTCCCCGCCTCCCGAGCGTCCCGACGCTGAACGCCCGCTGGATGCGGCTGACCCGTACCCCGAGCCCGTACAGTTCGTTGACGGCGGTACGGGCGTTCGCCGCGGTGTCGGAAGCGAGGCGGTCCAGGTGGGGGTCGACCCGTCGCACGTCGAGCCGCAGCCGCTCGAGGGGCGCGGAGGGGCCGAACGGGGGCGCGGAGTCGGTCAGGGTGATGTGGCCCCTCGGGGCCCTCCGGAAGCGGCTCTCGCTCTCCACCGACTCGCCGGCGAGGGCGAGCAGCTGGAGGTCCTCGAGGAGGGGGATCGGCTTCTCCGCGTCGGTGACCCGGATCGGGCTCGTGCCGCGGACGAGGCTGGTCCGGAACCCGACGACCTCCTGGACCGATCGGCCCACCCACTGCTCCGGCGTGTCGAGCATCTCGGTCGAGCCGTGCTCGGGGCTCAGCAGCGGACCGAACGAGACCTTCGGGTAGCCGAACCGGCCCACAAAGACGGCGGGCGGGGACGAGCCGGAAAGTTCCCGTCCCTGCACCATCGGGAGGGTGCGCTCGAACGCCCGGTAGCGGAGAAGGAGCGGACAGACCGGCTTCCCGCAGAGGAGCTGGGCCGACCGGCACCGGAGGCACATCGAGGGATCCTCCCGCAGGCCGGGGATGCTCCAGGTGAGTCCGCCCGAAGGGACGACGCCGGGAAGTGGGGGAGCGGAGGCGACGGCACTCACGGCTTCGGGAGGGGTTCTGGAGGTATTATTGCCCTTTGCGGTGAAAGGTTCCGGTCGACCTCGGCGCTTACGGGAGCGCAGGGAGCGGCAACTCCGACTGCCGGCGGAAGGAAGCGACCAGCTCGGGGTGCGCCGGCATCGATCGTGGCTCCCGTTCCACTCCGGCGCGAATCTCTCCTCCGTCTTCGGGCACCCGTTCGCCCACCGCGGATGCCTGAGGACGGTCCACCTTTTTTCGTCGGAGTCCAGCTCCGGCGCAGACGGCCGGAACCGCCGCGTCTCCCACCGTTTCCGGTGCCCCCGAAGGAACTCTTTCCCTCCCCCGACCGGTGGATCCGTCCGTTGTCCCAGATGACCCGCGGCCGACCCTCGACCTCCTCCAGCAGCTGCTTTAGGAACCAGAGCCCCCGCATCCCGTCCGGGCTCACCGCCGAGATCAGGTTCAGCTTCCGCCGATCCCCTGGGCGGGAGCGCATCTCCGGGCGCGACCCCGCGGGCGCCCCGCTCCGTCGTACGTCCGGGAACGACGGCGGGCAGCT
>JAJZDF010000110.1 GCA_021828715.1 Thermoplasmata archaeon | reverse complement strand
GGCCGCCTCCTCGAGGGCCGTGGCGAGCCGGTGCGCCTCGGCGTAGTGGCCGGCGCGGGCCTCCGCCTGGGCCCCCTCGAGCTCCCCCCGAAAGCGTCCGAGGTCCAGTCCGAGCGTCTCGAGCTCGACCAGCGACAGCTTGGCGTGGGAGATCGCCTCCTCGCTGCGGAGGAGCTGCTGCTGCTGGGCGCGGGTGCGGATCTCCTGCGACGCCCGGGACGCCTTCACGAAGTCCCCGGTGTTGAAGATCTGCTGGACCTCGTCGATCTGACGCTGGATCTCGTCGCCGGCGCCGCCCATCGATTCGAGCACCCGCCGCTCCTCCTCCAGGAGGTCGACGAGGGCGCTCGCGTGGACCGCGAAGACCGACGCGAACTCCCGCTCGGCCCGCCGAAGGCTGTCGACGGCGCCGAGGAGGTCCTGCTTCACCCGCAGCGTCACGTCGGCGTCGGCGAGCAGACGGCGCACCGGGGCCGTGAGGACATCGTCGGGGATGTCTCCGAGCCCCCGTTCCATCTCCTCGACACGGCGGGCGACGTACGGGGCCGCGGCGGTCCGAAGCGTCGTCTCTGCGTGGGCCAGGAGCTCCGCCCCGTCGGCGAGCTCTCCGGTGTCGAGCTTCTGACGTGCGCGGGGGAGGGCGCGGGCGGCCTCCTCCGGAAGGAAGCCGCGCTGCTCGGCGTACTCGCGGACCCGGTCGAGGGCGGTCCAGCGGTCGAGGAAGTGCCGCAGCGCTTCCCGCCCGACCCGCATCACCGTCGTGCGGAGTTCGGCCCGGGCGGCATCGACCTCGGCGCGGTCGAGGTGGGCGCGCGCTCGGCCGAGGGAGGCGGAGTACTCCTCCCGCGGAAATCCCGTATGTGCGAAGCGTGCGAGCATCTCTTCGAGCGTCTGGAGTTCGTCTCGGGCGGTCTCGAGGTCGTCCGTGAGCTGGGCGACGCGCTCGGCCGCCTCCCGGCTCGCGGCGAGCGCTTCGGAGTAGATCTTGAGCCGCAGCGCCTCGCGCGCCCGGTTCATCGCGGCAAAAACGTCGCTCGGGTCCCGCCCGAGCCGACGAACCTCGGTGATCCTCGGCCGCACCTCGTCGAGGAGAGCCGCGACCGCCGCGATGATCGGCTCCTCGGCGACCCGCCGCGCCTCGTCCAGCAGGGCCCCGGCCTGGTCGACGGGCACGGTCGTGAGCCGCCCGAGGGCCTCCTCGACAGCGACCTTCGCTTCGGTCGGGTCGGAGCCGAATTCGGAGAGGGTGTCGAGCGCCTGGCGGAGCGTGGTGAGTGCCTGGGACGTCCAGGCGCGCAGCGTCTCGGCCAGGTCGTCCGACGCCCGATCGAGCGCCGGGACCGTCTCCGGCCAGCGATCCGGAGCGACGGCCTGATCCGCCCGGAGCGCCTCATCGACGGTAGCGGTCGAGACGCCGTGCTCCTTCGCCACGGCGACGCGGCGCTCGGCCCGCTCCCGGGCCTCGTCGTGGCGACGCTGCCCCTCGGGGAGGGCCTCGCGAGTGACCCGGGCCGCCCCAGCAAGCGCCTCGAGGATGCGTCCGTCCCGGGAGATGCGCAGTTCGTCGTCCAAGCTCCGGACGAATTCGGCCCGGCGGTCGGGAGAGATCCCGGCCCAGTCGGCCACGGCGATCGCCCGCTCGCGGGCCTTGGCGGCCGCACGGCTCCCGGCCTCGGCGAGCGATTCCTCCACACGGACCAGCCGCGCGACCGTCTCCGCCCACGGAGCGTCCGCCGGCAGTTCGGCGAGCGCCTTCAGTTCGGCGAGGTCCGCGGCAGGAATCGAGATCCCCGCCGCTTGGAGCCGGGCGACCTGGGCCTCGGTGCTGCGCCGGTGCTCGTCGGTCGAGCTCGCGGCGCGCTCCGCCAGATAGGCGAGCAGGCCCTTCGAGGCCGTCTCGACCATCTCCCAGTCGGATCGGCGGGCCGACTCGTGGAGCCGTTGGGTGCGGTCGGGGACCTCCGGGAGGGCGATCCCGAGCCGTTCCAGCTGAGCGATCGCCTCCTCCGCCTGATGCTGCAGCGTTTCGGCGGCCTGACGCTTTTTCTTCAGCGCCTCCGCCTTTTCCTGAAGGATGCGGGTGAGCCGGGACGACGGCAAACCCCCGACACCCCCCGGACCGGACGTGCTCCCCCTCCTACCCCCGTGACCTCGGGCACGAGGGCGCCGACGCACCGGGTGGGGAAATCATGGGCGGACCCCTTTATTAATGAACCGCGCCAGAGCGGCCTCCCGCGCCCGGTCGCGGCCGCGGACCCCGGCCTACGTCCGGGTGATCTTCCGCTTCCCCATGGCGTCGAGGTACTGGACCTCGCCGCCCGGAGAAACCTGGCCCTTCGTCTCGGGGTCGAGCGGAAGGCTGAACGTCTCGTACGTCTCCAGATCCATCAACTGGACCTCGGCGTCGGTCACCGAGAGGATCTGGGCCTGTCGCTTCCCGATCATCGGGACCTGGACCTTGTGCTTGACGGGGAAGACCACGCTGCGCTTGCCCCCATCGAAGATCCCGACCGCGTCGATCCGCGCCTTCGCCTCCCCGTGCTTTCCCGGCTTCGAGGTCTGGATGCCGATGATGCGGCACGGCTCCTCGTCGATGAGCATGTAGCGGCCCTCCTTCAGCTCGCGCACTTCCTGCTGGGTCCAAGCCATGGAGAGGGTCCTCGGGCTCGGACCCACCGCTTCCGATTCTTAAGAGTTGCTGCGGAGCGCCGCCGAAGGGCCGGCGGGGGACGAGGGGAGGGGTTTTTCTCGGGCGGCCCCCATGGAGACGGTCGGGATTCTTCATGCCGTCGGTCGCCCCCGAGTACCGCCCGGCGGAGGTCGAGCGGGCGGCCCGAGCGCTCTGGGCCGCCCGGCACATGCCCGCGTCCGACGGCGTGATCGGGCGCGGGACGGCGCCGCTCGTCCGCCAGTTCGAGGGGACGTACACCGCCGGGGACCGTCCGGGGCTGATCGCCCTGCGGGCGGTCGCCGCCGACGCCGACGCCCGGTACTCCGCCCTCGCCGGACGGCGGGCGGCCGGGGTGCTCCGCCGAGAGGTCGAGGAGGATGCCGACCGGATCGGCCCGATCCTCGAGTCGCTCTCCGTATGGACCGGTGGCGCGGCGGGCCGTCCGTACGAAGCGGTCGAGCATGCGGAGCGGGTCGAGGCGATCGTAGGCCGGATGGCGGAGCGGGGCCTCCTCCTCACGCGCGACGCGCCGCTGCGGGTCTGCTCGTACTGCGCCGCCCCCCGGAGCCCGGAGCGGATTATCTACCAGGAGGAGGAGGGCGACACCTTCCTCGTGCGCTTCCCGGTCGCCGGCGGGGAGGAGTCCGCCCACGCCCTGGTCTGGGTCGACGCGCCGTGGCGGCTGCTCGGCGTCACGGCCCTGCTGCTGAACCCGACCCTGCCGTACGTCGTCGCCCGGTACCGGCGCAAGGGGGTCGAGGAACGGATCCTATCCTCCCGGTCGTCCCTCGCCCGCCTCGCGGCGTGGCTGCCGGGCGCCGAGTTCGAGATCGTCGAGGAGGGGCCCGGCTCCCGCTGGGCGGGCCACGCCTACGGCTACCCGCTCCGCTCCGAGTTCCCGATGGGGGCGGAGCTGGCACCGCCCGCGGGGACGGTGCAGACGGTTCCCGACGTCGGCGACAGCGGGACCGGGATCGTCCCGCTCGTCCCCGGGCACGGCGGGACGGACGCGCAGATCGCCGAGCGCCTCGGGATCTCGGGGTGGCCGCTCGTCACCCCGCACGGCCTGCTCGCGACGACGCTGGTGCACAAGTACGCCGGGCTCGACCTGCCGACGGCGAGCGAGTTCGTCCTGCGCGACCTGGCGGACGGCGGCGCCGTGTTCGCCCGCCTCCGGGTCCGCCGCGGGGTCCCCCGCTGCGCGA
>JAJZDF010000109.1 GCA_021828715.1 Thermoplasmata archaeon | reverse complement strand
GGGCTGCCCGGGCTCGACGTCGACTCGAGCCCGGCGCTGCGAAACGGTTCGGCGAGCAGCAGGCCGACCGTCTGGGCCCCGACGTAGAGCGCGAGCAGCCCCAGCCAGCGGACGCTGCGCATCGCCCTACGGCTGGGCGATCGCGTAGGCGTTGTTGCCGAGGACCTTGGTCACCTTCGCGTTCACCGTGACCCCGCGCTGGGTCGCGCCGGTGACGAAGACGACCATTCCGTCCTTCTTCGCGACCCCGTCGCCGCGGCGCCCGACGTCCTCGATGGTGAGCCGGTAGATCTCCCCGACCTCGACCGGGGCCTTCGGCTTCTCCGGCGCGACGACGCGGCGCATCGTCACCGGCCGCTGGGCACCGCACGCCTCGCAGATGAGGACGGTGAACCGCCCGTCCTTCGAAAGATGGGTGTCCGGCCGCTTGCATTCAGAGCAGATCACGTACTTCTGGGTGTAGTCGCGGAGGCGGGCCGCGAGTTGATCCTTGGTCAACCGGGACTTGAGGACGCCCCGCGGCAGGTCCAGAACACCGGGGCATCCGAACTCCCGGGCGAGGAAGCCAATGAGGTGGGAAGGCTCCCGCCGCAGGACGGCGGCGATCTCCTGGAAGTTGCGGATGACGATGTTCTTCCCGTCCGTCATCACGTCCGGATCGGGGACGACGAACCGCTCGCCGCCCGTCCGGACCGGTGGCAGCTTCGCCCGGGCGCGTTCGAGGAGGGTCTGGTACGCTTCCATCGACCTCTCCCGGACCGGGGGCGCGGGGATAAGCCTTCGCGGCGCCGCTACCGGAAGTCGTCCAGCAGGACCCGGCAGCGGCGCAGGTCCTTCTCCTCCACTACATGCGTCGCCGCGCGGCGGACCGCCTCGTCCGCGGGAAGGAACGCGACGCCGACCCGGCTCCGGCGGAACATCCCCACGTCGATCTCGGAGTTGCCGATGGAGGCGGTCTCGGCCGGCAGGATGCCGAGACGGTGCTGGAGCCCCTCGAGCACCTTCTCCTTCCCGTAGATCGGGACCCGGACGACCCCCTCGCCGGTAAGGCGTCCGGCGCCGTCGGTCCGAAGCCCGTTCGCGAGGATGATTTCGATGCCGAGCTCCCGCCCGATCCGCTCGGCCAGCCGATCGATCCCCCCGCTCAGGATGGCGGTCCGGGCGCCGGCCGCGTGCAGCGAGTCGATGAGTTCGTGGGCCCCCGGCATCAGGGGGACGTCGGCAAGGATCCGATCGAGGTCCTCGACGGTGAGCCCCGGGTCGTGGCGCTTCCAGATCCGGACATCGGTGCGGATGAATTCGTGGTCGTCGATCCGTCCGGCGAGGAAATCCCGGAGTCCGTCGGCGTTGTGGTCGCGAAAGTGTCCGTGGACGGCGGCCCAGGAACTCTCCACGTCGATGAGGGTCCCGTCCATGTCGATCGGGACGAGCTTAAGCACGGACGCCCCGGGCGATCGCATCGGCCCGTTCGAGCACGGCGTCCGACGGGCGGGCCGCCCAAGCGGCGAGCAGGTCGTCGATCTGCTCCGGTCGGCTCGCCCCGACCACCGGCGCGGCCCCGCGGGCACGGAGCCAGTGGAGGGCGATCGATGCCATGGGGACGCCGGCGTCCGCGGCCAGGTCGCGGAGGGCCCGCCCCCGTGCAAGGATCTCGGGCAGGCGGTCGGGGTCGAAGAGACGGTGGGCGAACCGCTTCACCTCCGGGGCGACCGGCCGGCCGTCGAGGTATCGACCGGCGAGCACGCCACGGGCCAGCGGCGAGTAGGCCTCGATCAGGATGCCGCGCTTCCGGCAGTACTCCTGCACCGGCTCGGCCTCGTCCCGGTCGAACAGATTGTAGCGCACCTGGTTCACGACCAGCCGGGTCTCGCCAAGGTGCCGCTCCGCCTCCTCGAGCTCCTCGAGGCCGAAGTTCGAGACGCCGATCGCCCCGATCCGCCGCTCCTTCCAGAGGGCCTCCAGGGCCGGCAGGGTCTCGGCGAGCGGCACCCGGACGTCCGGGGCGTGGACGAGGTACTCGTCGACCGAGGACCGCCCGAGCCGTTCGAGGCTGTTGACGAGCGCCGCGCGGATCTGCGATGGCCTGAGGTGCTCCCACGACACCTTGGTCGCCAGGTAGAACGGCGGGGCCGCCGGGACCGCCCGGGCGAGCACGTCGCCGAGGATCCGCTCGGAGCGACCCCCGCCGTAGACCTCGGCCGTGTCGAACCAGCGGACGCCCCGCTCGACGGCGCGGGCGATCGTCGTCTTCGTCCGCAACTCGTCCTCCGTGGTCCAGCGCCCGAGCCCCCAGAGGCCCATGCCGACGGCGGGGTGGCCGACGCCCCCCGGCAGAGGCAGGGTCTCGATCTCCGGCTGGCCGGATTCGCCGTCGGTCGGCGGCCGGACCGGTCGACGCTTCGGGGGGGGGCGCGCCGTCATGGGGGAGCCGACGCGGAGCCGCGGGGGCTCAAGTGGTCGTCGATGCGGCGGATGCGGTCCGCGAGCTCGTGGGCCTTCTCCTCGGCCTCTCGGACAACCTCCGGCGGGGCCCGGGCCCGGAACGTCTCGTCCGCGAGGCGCCGCCGGGTCTTCTCCCAGAGGGCCGCGAGCTTCTCTCGCTCCCGCTCGAGGGCCTCGGTCGCCTGGGCGCCGGCCTCGGGGCGGGCAAGGTAGCACTCGCCGAACGGGGCGACCCGGCTCCCTGTCCGGGTCGGAGGTTCGGCCCCGGCGGCGAGGAGGAGGAGCGGATGGACGCGCGCGAGCCGTTCGACGGTTCCGCGCTCGCGTTCGATCAGGTGGGCCGTCGCCGGGTCCGGGGCCCGGACCCACGCGGCCGGGATCGAGTCGGCGGCGACCTGCTCTTCCGCCCGCAGGTTCCGCAGGAGGCGGATCGTCTCGAGTACGATCTCCATCTCGGCCTCGGCGGCCAGGTCGGTCGGCGCCTCCGCGGGATCGGGCCACGGGGCGAGGGCGAGGAGCGCCCCGTCGTGCGGCAGGGCGTGCCACAACTCCTCGGTGGTGTGCGGGGCGAACGGATGGAGCAGGCGCACGGTGCGCTCGACTACGTAGAGGAGGGTATCTCGGGCGACCCGGGCCGCCGGCTCGTCGGCCAACGGCTCTTTTACGATCTCCACGTACCGGTCGGCCACATCGTGCCACGCAAAGGCGTGGAGGGCGGCCGCCGCTTTGGACGGCTCGAAGCCCCGGAGCGCTCGATCGACTTCCTCCGCCGTCCGTCGGTAGCGTGAGACGATCCACCGGTCCGCCAGCGACGCCCCCGCGGGGGCTGGAGGACCGCGGACCGGCGGGGTACCGGGCGGCACGTGGGGGAGGGTGAATCGGACGAGGTTCCAGATCTTCGTGAGGAAGTTCCCGCCCCCGTCCAACGCGGCGTTGCCGAACGGGCCGTCCTCCTCCATCGGGCTCGGGAAGAGGAGGGCGAAGCGGAGCGCGTCGACCCCCCGTCGCGCCATCACCTCGGTCGGCTCCGGGGAGTTTCCCAGGTGCTTCGACATCCTCCGGCCGGTTTCGTCCCGGAGCATCCCGGTGAAGCAGACGTCGGAGAACGGGGCCCGGCCGGTGAAGTACTCGCCCGCCATCATCATCCGCGCCACCCAGAAGAACATGATGTCCCGTCCGGTGACGAGCACGTTGGTCGGGAAGTACCGGGCGAGGTCGCCGGTCGGCTCCGGCCAGCCGAGCGCGGCGAACGGCCACAGCCAGGACGTGAACCAGGTGTCGAGCACGTCCGGATCGGGGTCGAGTTCGGCGGAGCCGCAGTGGGCGCAGGCGGTCGGAGGCTCGACCGTCACCGTCTCCCGGCCGCACGCCCGGCACCAATCTACCGGGATGGGATGCCCCCAGAGGACTTGCCGCGAGATGCACCAGTCCTGGATCCCCTCCATCCAGCGATCGAAGGTGT
>JAJZDF010000108.1 GCA_021828715.1 Thermoplasmata archaeon | reverse complement strand
TTTGTTGCCCTTCCCCCGCCGAACGAGGATCCCCTTGCCGCCCGCAGCCTTCCTCTGGAGCGGGTTCTTGACGCCCTCCTCCCGTACGTAGTCCTGGGCGCATCCGCAGACATCGTATCGGCGCCAGCCCCAGTGCGGGGGCGACGTCACGACGCACTGTACCGGCTCCGCCGGGAGCGAGCGGAGCACGTCGAGGGCGTGCCCCTGGAGGATCGACGGGGTGAGGTCGGTCGGGATCACGGACCAACCTCCCAGTGCTCGGGCGAGCAACGGGCCCCCCGCCGCGAGGTCCAAGTACTCGTTATGCTATAGCAATGCTCGGAGTCGGGAGCGGTGTCGGGGTGCCAGAGCAGGAATGGGACCGAGCTGGTCCGAGGTTGGTCCCGAAGGACCGGCTCGGTAAGGCTAACTACCTTCCGCGGGTGCGACTCCCGCCCCCGGCAGCTTCCGCCGCCGCTTCTCCTTATCGCTTCCGGAGGGCTTAAAGCCTCGGAGGAGGCAGCACGATGAGCAAGATACTCTGCCCCCGGTGCGGGAAGAGTCTCGCGCGGAGGATGTATGTCCAGGACACCGGGCCGGGGCGGCCATGGGTTCGCCTGGATGCGTTCCTCTGGTGTCCTACCGAGAGGGCCGTGTTGCGCGTCGCTGACAAGCGACGGCTGACCGCGTAGGATCCCGCCCGTCTCCCAACCGCGTCCCCGATCCGTGATCGAGACCGGGGAGGACTCGTGGGCCGCCGGCCTCGGTTGCGGGCAGCAGCTCGGGCCCCGTGGGGGCCGGTGTTTCCTCTCGCGCCCCGATCTAGTCTGACGGAAGTGCCCGCGCCTCTCGTGCGTGGATCCGGGGCGAGAGGAATGGTGCCGCGAGGGTATCGGTCCGCGGCAGGGCCGCTCCCCGGGATGCGTCCGACGTGCGGTGAGGTTCCGCTCGCGCGGGCGCCGAGGAGAGGGAGATGCGGGCGCACATCGGGCGAGCACCTCGTCCAGCTGGTGGACGTCGACCGGCACCGGGGCGAGCGGGCCGAGTTCGGCCCAGTAGAGGTCCCCGAGGAGATCGAAGTCCTCAGGGATTCTCCCGAGGGCGAGCCACTGAACCCTCAACTCGGACTAGTGGTTGACGGGACCTACCGGGGGGAAGCGCGCCGTATGGGAGGAGGCGGCCATTCAGGCCACCCCCAGGGGCGAATCGAATACGGGAGAGAACAACCTCGCGGGCTCAATCCACCGAATCCCCCTGCTCCCACCCCCTTCCCGCGCTGCGGCCCCGTCGATCCGCTCTCGCTGGGACCGATGGGGCTCCGTTTCGCGCGATCTCCCTCCGCCCACGGGCCGGGGGGCACGAGTCTCGCGGAACTCCGCCCGGGGGCGGATCCGCTGCAGCCGGGACGGTCGGTGAGGCGGCGCGCTCGCTCGGCGCGTGAGCCCGCCGATCTCGACGGTCGAGGAGCCCGGTCGGCGTGCACCCGCCGCGGATCGATCCCTCCGGCAGGGACGTGCGGCGCGCCGTGTTCGACCCACGGTGGCTCCGGCCCGAGCGACCGGCCCCGGCGGTCGGAGCCCCGGATACGGTACCCCGACGGGCGGAGGTCGCTCGTTCGCCCCCGCTCCGCCGACCCCCCTCCGGGAGGGCGAGGGGTCCCGGGGGGCACGCCGAAGCCCGCCGCAGGACGATCCGTGTTCTCCCGACCACCGCCGACGAACCGGACCCCGGCGCTCCTCTCCCATGGTCGGCGCGCGGAGCGAGACGCCCACGGCGAGGCCTCCGCGCCGGTGGCGGGAGATCCGGGGCCTTTCCTCCTCGGACGATGGGCATAATAGGGGGGTCCCTTAACCCCCGGGGCGGGCGTACTTGGCGGCGGAGGCTCGTTCCGGGGGCTCGCCACCGGTCCCCGAGGTCCCGAAGCAGGCGTTCTCCCTCACGCTCAGTTCCGGGGCGGTCTTCGCGACCAGCCTCATCGTGCAGCTGGTCGGCTTCGCGGGGAGCGTCATCCTCTACAAGTACTACGCGCTGGGCGACGCCCGCACCGCCCTCCTCGGCACGGCGCAGTTCTACCTCCTCATCGCCTCGTCGATCAACGGGATCGGCGACCTGCGGATCGGCACCGCGTACACCTACTTCCTCGCCCGAGGGATGCCCCCGCGGCAGACGACCGCCACGTACCTCGGACTGCGGGTCGCGATGGTCGGGACGATCGGGATCTTTCTCGTCGTCCTCGCCCCGCTCTCGTTGGGGTTCGGCGCGATCGCCCCGCCGGGGATGATGTTCGAGACGCTCGCCCTGTTCCTCGTGCTCCCGATCTTCTGGTCGATCTCCACCGTCTACAACCAGACGCACATCGGCACCGGCAACTCGCTCCGCGCCCAGTATCCGTCGCTCATCGAAGCGATCGCCCGGGTCCCCGCGATCTACTGGGTGACGTTCCACGACCCGACGATCCTGACCATCGCGGCGGCGTACGCGTTCGGGGCCGGGGTCGCCGCCGTGTTCAGCCTACCGGCGATCTGGCCCCGGCTCGCCGGGTTCCGGAAGGCGGAGGCCGTTCGGATGTTCCGGTTCGCCTGGCCGCTGATGGCGAGCCTGATGCTGAACTACATCGTCACCAACACGGTCCCGCTGCTCGTGAAGATCGGGGTCAGCGCGGCGGCGTTCTCGTGGTTCCTCGCCGCCAACGGCTGGCGCGTGCTGGTCCTCTCCCTCCCCGCGGCGATCGCGACCCCCCTGTTCCCGTACCTGGCCGGGCTCCATCGGCAGGAACGATGGGAGGAGATCCGCCTCGGGACGTGGCAGGCCCTCCGCTACGCCTCGATGCTGCTCGTCCCCGGGGTCGTCGCCCTCGTCGTCTACCGGTTCAACTTCCTGAACAACTTCGCGAACCAGACCTACGCCGTCCAGGGTTCGACGGCCCTCGCGATCCTCGCGATCGGGGCGCTCCCGCTCGCGCTCAGCCAGATCATCCAGTCGGGGATCAACGCGATCGGGCGGCAGCGGCTCGAACTGTACATCACCGCCACGCAGATCCTGGTCCTGTTCGGAGGGATCGGGCTCCTGATGCCGCCGTGGGGGCTGTTCCAGATCCACCCGGGCATCGTGGCCGGCTCGGTCGCGATCCTGCTCTCCTCCGTCGCGGCGCTCGCGCTGAACACCTACTTCATGGAGTCGCTCATCCGGGTCCACATCCGCCCGTCCTCGATCGCGGGGATCACGGTGAGCGCGGCCGGCGCTTTCGGCGCCCTGGTCACGCTCAACCGGTTCCACCTCTTCCCGGTAAGTTCGGGACTGCAGCTCCTGGCGGCCGTGCTGATCGGGTTCGTGGTCTACTTCGTGATCCTCGCGGCCATCGGAGAGCTCACCCGCGCGGACGTGCGGCGAATCGGCCACTCCCTCGGCCTGCCGAGGGCCGTGATCGAGGCGATCGCCCGGGTCCCGTGGCGCGAGCGGAGTCCGGACCTGGCGCCCCTCGCGGACCTCGCGGCGGCGCCGGGCCTGCGGTCGACCGAGCTGCCGGAACCGTTCACGGGGATCCGCGAAATGCCCGAGGTCGGGGATGCCCCGTTGCCGTCCGAGGCCCCGCGGGAGCCTCCCGCGCCGTAATCGACCGGTCGCCCCTTCGGTTGTCTCGCGGCGCGCTACGCAGGGTGTGCCCCGAAGAACGGGCCCTTGCCCGGGGTCGTGTCGCTTCGGGCGCTTCAGAGAGTTTATCCTCTCCGGCCCGCTGCTCGGAACGAGGCAAAGGCCCATGGTTCACGTAGAGGTCCGTCCCGCGGCGTCGGAGCAGGTCAAGACGCTCATTCGGGGGCAGAAGCCGGAGATCGCCGTGCGCGTCTACGCCCAGCCCGGTGGCGGCGGCTGCGGCGGCGGCTCGTCGGTCCAGTTCGGCCTCGCCTTCGCGCGGCCCCGGCCGGACGACGAGGTCATCGCCGCGGACGGCTACCGGCTCTTGGTCGATCCGTCGAGCACCAAGTTC
>JAJZDF010000107.1 GCA_021828715.1 Thermoplasmata archaeon | reverse complement strand
GATGCGGGCCGTCTCGCGGTCGCAATCGCGCGGGCGCTCGCCCGGGCCCCGGGGACCGCGGAGGCGATCGTCGCCCGGGTCCGTCGCGGGTCGAACCCTTAATCGGGGAGCCCCATTCCGGCCGCATGCCGCGGGAACTCGCGGGTCCCGCCGCCGTCGCCCCGGCGCTGGTCGGCGGCGCCCTGGGCCTCCGCCGGGGCGAGGAACTCGTCGTCGCCACCTGGAGCCACACGCTCCCGTGGGCCGCCGCCTGCGTCGCCGAGGCGCGGCGGCGCGGCGGCCGCGCGACGCTCTTTCTCGAGGACGAGGAGGCGTTCTGGACGAGCCTCGAGGCGGCGCCGTCGACCCGCGGCTGGGGCGGGCTCCCGGACGGTCTCCGTCGCGCCGTCCGCGGGGCCGACGCGCTCGTGGTGTTCCCCGGTCCGGCGGACCGCCCCCGCTTCCGCCGCCTCCCGCCCCACCGGCTCGTCCCGTTCCGCGCCGCCGACGAGGAGTGGTACCGCCTGAGCTCCGCGGCCGGGATCCGGGGCGTCCGCTGCCTGCTCGGCTACGCCTCCGACGAGCAGGGGGAGTTCTGGGGCGTCCCCGGCGCCCTATGGCGGAGCCAACTCCTCCGCGGGATCGTCGGCGCCGACCTTGCGAAGATCCGGGCGAGCGGAGGGCGGGTCGCCCGGGCCCTCGCGCGGGGGAGCGAGGTGCGTCTCACCGCCGCGAACGGCACCGACGTGCGGTTCCGCCTGCGTCGGCGGGCGCCGTGGGTCGACGACGGGTCGGTCGGTCCCCGGGACCGCGCCCCCCACGCCCCCCTCGTCACGCAGCCGGCCGGCGTCGTCGTCGTCGCGGTCGACGAAACGGCGACCCGCGGCACCGCGATCGCGACGCGCCCGAGCTATCTCGCCGGCGGCCGGGTCGACCACGGCGAGTGGGACCTCGCCGACGGGCGCCTCGCGAACTACTGGTACTCCGGGGGCAGCGAAGGGTTCGACGCGGAGTTCGGCCGCGCCCCCCGCGGCCGGGAGGTCGTAGGGCTCCTCGCGATCGGGCTCAATCCGGCGTTGGCGGGCGGCGTCCCGCAGGCGGAGGACGCCGAGGCGGGAACGGTGACGATCGCGATCGGCGGCAACCGGCTCTACGGCGGGACGAACGCCTGCCCGTTCCTCTCCTGGCTCACGATCGGGGAGGCGACGATCGCCGTCGACGGCCTTCCGGTCGTCGACCGGGGCGAGATCCTCTGAGGCGATGGACGGGCATCTCGGGGCGGCGTTCTTCGACCGGCCGACGCGACGTGTCGCCCGCGAGCTGCTGGGCGCGGTATTCCGGACCCGGGGGCCGGGCGGCGTGCGGGCGGTCCGCCTGGTCGAGGTCGAGGCGTACGTCGCCCGGGATCCGGCGAACCACGCATTCGGGGGCCCGACGCGCCGCAACCGGTCCATGTTCGGGCCGCCCGGGACGCTCTACGTCTACCGCATCCACCGGGTCGTCTGCGCCAACGTCGTGACCCGGCGCGGGGAGGCGGTCCTCCTCCGCGCCGGCGCTCCGCTCCTTCCGGCCGATGCGCGCCCCTCCGGCCCGGGCCGGCTCGCCCGGGCCCTCGGGATCGAATTCGCGGACGACGGCCGCCGGATCGGCGACGGGCGGTGGGAGATCGAGCGGGACGGCCCGGGCGTGCCGACGGCGCGCATCGTCGCCGCGCCGCGCGTCGGGATCTCGCGGGCGACCGACCGGCCGCTCCGCTTCGCGGTCGCCGGCGACCCGTGGGTCTCGCGCCCCCGGCCGCCCGTTACTTGAGCTTCGCCCAGCTGTACGAGCGGCGGCGCGCCGAGTCGCCGAAGCCGCAGGAGGCGCACACGGCCTTCTGGCGGTGGAAGGCGTGGCGCCCGCACCGGCGGCAGATCACGTGGACGATCTTGCCGCCGCGCCGAGACGGTGTCCCTTTGCCCATGGTGGTACCTTTCCTACGGAGAGATGTAGACGATCGAGTCGCCGCGCACCAGCGTCTGGCCGGCGCGGGCCGAGACCCGGTCGTTCGCGGCCTCCTCGGCCGACGAGAGGACCAGGTTGAGGTGCTGGTCGAACGCGTCCAGGACGCCCCGGTACGAGCGTCCGCCCCTCATCTCCACGAGGACGCGCTGGTGGAGGTGCTGCTGGAGGAGGTCGAGCGGCCGCATCGGTCGGGTTCGGCGGGAGGTGAGGCACCGTTCTTAAGCGTTGCCCGAACGCCCCCGGAGCCGGGGCGGGGTCAAATAGCGCGGAGACCGTTCCCCCGGCGGCTGTGGGGTCAGCCTCCGGACGGCGGAGCGCCGCACGGGAACCGCAGCAGGCTGCCGATGACCCCTGGGATCGGGGCGATGCTCGGGAGCGGGAGTCGGACGGGGCGGGCGGTCGCGACGAAGATCCCCGCGGATCTCCGCGAGCGGCTCCGGCCGTGGATCGACGTCGACGAGGTCGGGACGGACGGCCTCTGGCTCTGGCTGGCGACCGTGCTCCCTCTCCTCTCCGCGCCGGCCGGCGAGGGGTTCCGCGCCGGCCCCACCCCGGAGGAGAGGATCGGGGAACTGGCGCGCGACCTGGTCGCGTGCGCCCGCGAACGGGCCCGCCTCACCGTGGCCGCGGAGGGGTACTATCGCGACAACGCGGCACTCGCCCGACGGGTGAAAGCGCTCGAGGCGGAGATCGAGACCGCCCGCCGGGCCGGGACGTACCGGGCCGCCGACGCGGATCCCGCGGGGGACGGCGCGTCGGCCGACCGGTACCTCCCGCGGTGAAGCGATGACCGCCCATCCGTTGCCGGACGGGCTCGCGGCCCCGCGCCGCATCGTGGCCGGGTTCGACGGCTCGGAACCGGCCGTGCGGGCGCTCCGGACCGCCCTCGGACTCGCCGGTCGGCTCTCCGCCCGTCTCTGGGTCGTTCACGCAACCGGCCCTGCGCCCGGGGTCGCCGAGCCGCTGACCGACGAGCAGGACGATCGCGAACGGGGGGCCGTGGAAGAGGCGCTCCGTGGGTGGGAACCGGTCGCCGCCGCACGGCAGGTCGTCCTGGACCTCCGCCTGGAGGAGGGGGCGCCGGCCCCGACGATCGTCCGGATCGCGGACGAGGTCGGCGCCGACCTGATCGTGGTCGGAACGCGGGGCCGCCGCGCCGACGGCACGCCGCGCACCCTCGGGTCGGTCGCGGTCCAGGTGGTCGCGTCGGCCCGACGCCCGGTGCTGGTGGTGCCGTAGGCAGGCGATCCCGTCGGGTCCTACGACGCCGCGGCGACCGCGACGACGACGAAGAGGGTCGCGATCAGCAGGTAGGCAAGGTACCTCCCGAGCCGGCCGGGCATCAGTCCCCGCTGGAGGGCGAGCGCGGTCGCCGCGACGACGTCGACCAAGGTGTCGTAGACGACCTTGAAAACGTCGAGGACCTCGAGGTCGACGTTGTAGGCGACCGGCGTCTCGACCTGCGCTTCCGCGACCGCCCCGGTCCGCGCGCGGACCTCGCGCGTCCGCAGCATCGATCCCATCATCAGCCGGATCCCGGTGCTGAACCCGAACGAGGTGTACGTCTCTCCCGGACGGGCGGGGGGGCTGCCGGCCATCCACGGTTCGACCCGGCGGCTCGGCCCCCGTCGGCCGAGCGCCCAGTAGCCGACCGCCACGGACGCCCCGAGCGCCATCGCGATCGGCACGACCGTCGGGGAGAGCACCCCGAACAGCGGCGAGCCGGAGAGGATCGTCCAGCCCGTCGGGATGCCGAGGCCCGCCACCGCCCCTATCGGGGCCGCGGTCGGACGGCCGAGGAACACCGAGACGCCGGGGGCGAGCGCGCGGAGCAGCCACGGCGCCCCGATCCCGAGGGCGAGCAGGAGCCCGCCCAAACCGGCCACGGGGAGCCCGAGGCGCGCGTCCCCGGAGCCCCGACGGGTGCTCCCGGGCCGCCAGAGGAACCCGAAGCCGACGAACTTCACCCTCGCGACCACGATG
>JAJZDF010000106.1 GCA_021828715.1 Thermoplasmata archaeon | reverse complement strand
ATCCGCGACGACAAGGATCCGACCTCGGCGACGACCTCGAACGAGTTGCTCGAAATGTATCGCGCCCAGGTGCGTCAGGCAACGCCCTAGTCCCTCCCGGCAGTCCCCTTCCTGCCGCGGGACCGCCGCTGCGCCCAAAGGCATATGAAGGGCTGCCTCGGTCGGAGCCTCTCGGGAACTCACATGCTCGTCGAGATGACGGAGCTCTTGGGACGCCAGATCTACACGCCGGACGGTCGCCTGCTGGGCGAGGTCGACAACGTGGTAGTCGATGTGGAGGGGGCCAAGGTCGACGGCCTCTACATCGACGAGACGAGCCCGATGTTAGTCGAGGACTCCCGGCCGACCAACGTTCCGTACCGATGGGTGTCGGCGGTCAACGACGTGGTCCTCCTCAAGTACTTCCCGCGGCGAGTATCGCTGAAGAAGTCGTCGGCGCGCCCCGCGAAGCCGGCCGAGGCCGTCGCCGCCCCCGCCCACTAGGCGGCGCGGGGATAGCCAAGCCCGGAAACGGCGCAGGACTTAAACGTCGGTCGTCCCGACGAAGAGATCCTGCCGCGAAGGCGTTCGCCGGTTCAAATCCGGCTCCCCGCATCCGCCCGGCCGCGGAGGGCGGGAGCGTAAGAAGGTCGGGCGGTTGCCACGGACGTGCGACGATCGGACCTCGTCCGGGCGCTAGCGCAGGTCCCGTCGCCCCCCCGCCCGCGGGCGGAGTGGGAGCAGGTCGTTTCGCCGCCGGAACGGGTCGCCGACCTCCTGGAGGCGACGGCGGGGGAAGGGGGTCTTGCGGGAATGTCCGTGCTCGACTTGGGGTCGGGGACCGGCCGGCTCGCCATCGGGGCCGCCCTGCTGGATGCCGCCCCCGTCGTGGGCGTCGATATCGACCCGACGCTCGTCGAGCTCGCCCGGGGCGCGGCGCACGCACTGGGGGTCTCCGTCGATTTCCGGGCGGCCGACGTCCGGGAGCCCGCGGGCATGGCCGATTACGTCGTGATGAATCCTCCGTTCGGCGCCCAGCGACCCGGCGCCGACCGTCCGTTCTGGGAGGCGGCGTTCGCGCACGCCCGTCGGGCGGTCTTCGCCTTTGCACTCTCGGAGTCCCGAACCTTTATAGCGCGCCGCGCGGTCGCATCGGGTGCCCGCGTCGTCGCCTCCCGGCCCGTGCCGTGGGAGTTGCCGCGCACGTTCGCGCACCACTCCCGCCGTTCGGTCCCGATCGAGGTAGACCTGTGGACGATCCGCACCGGACACGAACCATGAGCGACCCCGAGCTACCGAACCTTGTCCTTCCGGGAGACTACTTGGGCGCCGCCGAGGAGTACCTCCCCGGCCACGGGACCTACGAGAACCGGGGGCGGATCTACGCCTCCGTCCTCGGGAAGCCGAAGGTCGACCCCCGCGACCGGACGGTCCGGGTCGACGCCCGCAACGGCATTCCGGAGGTGGCGGAGGGGGATCTCGTCTACGCCCGGGTCGAGGAGGTAAAGACCGCGATGCTCATCTGCGCCTTGCTCGGCCGCGCGGGGACGCGCCGCCGCCTTCCCGGAGAACCGGAGGGTACCGTGCACATCTCCAAGGCGCGGGAGGGGTATACCGAGTCGTTCCAAGGGGAGTTCGCGGTCGGCGACGTCCTCTTGGCCCGGGTCCTCCAGTCGGAGCCGTCGGTCAAGCTCACGACAGCCCCTCCGCCGCTCGGGGTCGTCGCCGCGCGGTGCCAATCGTGCCGGGCGCTCCTTACCATGGGGACCCAGGAGAACGAGATGGTCTGCCCCCGGTGCGGGAACGTCGAGCGACGGAAGGTCGCGAAGGGGCCGCGCCCCGACGCGCCGGGCGATGGCGCTCCCGCGCTCTGACGCCGAGCGCGAGCTCGCCCGCCTCGTCCGCGCCCACGACCGCTGGCGTGGCCGGGAGGTGTTCAACCTCCTCGCCAGCGAGAACGCCGTCTCACCGACCGCCCGCCGGTATCTGGCGAGCGACCTCGCCGGCCGATACACCCTCCCCCTCTCCACCGCCTTCGACGGCGAGACGATCGACAACATCTACGCCGGCACCCGGTACACGGACCGGATCGAGCGGCTCGCCAACGCGGCCGCCGCCCGTCTCTTCCGCGCCCGGTTCGCCACGACCCGTCCGCTCTCGGGCCACATCGCGGCCCTCTCGGCCCTCGTCCCCCTGCTGCCCCGGGATGCCCGCGTCCTGGCGATCCCCCCCGAGCAGGGGGGCTACGACGGGTATGCGCCCGGCTACGTGCCGGCGCTCCTCGGCCATTCGATCCGGCCCCTCCCGGCGGCAGGGCCCGGTCACTCGGTCGACGCCGAGTCGGCGGTCGCGACGATCCGCGCCGAGCGGCCGCAGGCTGTGATCCTCGGGCAGAGCTTCTTCCTCTTCCCCTACCCTCTCCGCGAGATCTCCGAAGCGGCGCACGCCGTCGGGGCGCTCGTCTTCTACGATGCCTCGCACGTGCTCGGTCTGGTCGCGGGCGGCGAGTTCCAGGATCCGTTGGCCGAGGGGGCGGACGTGCTCTTCGGCAGCACGCACAAATCGTTCCCCGGCCCCCAGGGGGGGATCCTCGCCACCAACCGGGAGGACCTGTTCGCCCAGATCGATCCCGCGCTGGTCTGGCGGGTCTTCGACAACGCGCATTGGAACCGGATCGCGGGGGTCGCCCAGACGCTCCTGGAGATGGAACGGGTCGGGCCCGAGTACGCCCGTACGATAGTCGAGAACGCACGAGCGCTCGGACGGGCGCTCCACGACCGCGGGCTCCCGTTCGTCGCGGCCGACCGGGGGTTCACGCGCTCCCACCAGCTCCATCTCGACCGCGCCGGGCTGCGGGAGCGCCACGGGGTGGCCCCCGGGGCGCTCGCGCGGCGCCTCGAGCGGCAGCGCCTGCTGATCGACCTGGTCGGCCGGGTCGGCACCGCCGAGGTAACCCGACTCGGGCTGCGCCCCGAGGAGATGCCCCGCCTCGCCGACCTGATCGTGCGCGCCGGGCTTCTCGGAGAACGGGTAGCCCCCGAGGTGCTCGCCTGGCGACGAGGGTACCGTTCGCTCCGATTCGCCTAGGCGTTTCCCAAGGGTCCGGAGGGACCGACGACCCCAGGAGGGACCGGGGGAAGAGGGCCGCAACCGAGAGTCGCGGAGCCGGATCGGGTTCCGAGCTTCGGCACGGGGCCCGCGGTCGACGGGGCGCCGGGCAGCTCGCGGGAGACCCCGGGCCGACGGAGGGAGCCCGCCCCACCCGGAGCCACGGGGGGCTCCGGGAGGGGAGTTGCGACGCAGATCTCTCCCCACCGCACGGGGTCACCCGCGGTGGGGGCCGCATCTTTCCGCTGGCACTGAATCGCTCGGGGGCGCCATGCGCGGAGTACCCTAGCCCTCGAGATTGCCGTGCAGGCTACCGGCGCGGCGACCTGTCTACGCGAAAGGAGGTCGGGCCCCGGGAGCTCCCCGCGGACCGGACCTCCTGTCGCCTCCACCGGCCGATCGCCCTGTCAAACGGAGAAAAGAAAAGACGAGAAGAGGTTGGACCCCCCCGCTCTCGCGGGAGGGTCGGCTTCGGGGAATCGACCCGTGTCTACTGCATCCCGTGCTCGCTCTTCGCGTGCGCCGAGAGCTCATCGGCCGAGCCGAACGACTTCCCGCAAACGCTGCACGTGTTGGTCGAGCTCGTCTTGGTGTCCGACCACGGCTGCGCCGGCTTCGCCGGCGCGGGGGCCGTCATCATGCGGCCCGCGACCATGCCCGTAATGATCCCGACGATCAGGCCCACGACCAGCAGAACGGTCCCGCTCGCAGGCGGGGAGAGCCCGAAGTAGCCTGCCGCGCTCGTGCCCCCGGTCTGGTTGTTGAAGACCGTGGAGTTCTGGTAGACGGTCCCGCCCGAGGGCGAGACGGACTGCGGCAGCACGGTGATCGTTCCGTTCTGGTAGAGCGTCTGGTAGGGAGTCGCGCCTTGGATACTGGTGGTGTAGTTCCCGGGCGTGAGCTCGTACCAGACCTTGGCCACGGAGATCCCCGGAGA
>JAJZDF010000105.1 GCA_021828715.1 Thermoplasmata archaeon | reverse complement strand
CGCGTCGCGGCGACGACGCGACCGAGGAATCCCCCCCCCTCCGTCACGGTCCGCCCACCGCACGCGCCGCGATCGCCCGCAGGGCGGCCAGCTTCCGCTCCGCCCCGCCCGCGTCCAGCGCCTCGCGCGCCTCGGCGACCCCCGTCGCGAACGACGACGTGACCCCCGCCGCCCAGAGCGCCGCCCCGGCGGTAAGCAGCACCGACCCCCGCCGTGCCCCGCCGCCGCCGGCGAGGAGCCGCTCCGCCTCTTCCGCCGCTTCGACCGGGGGAAGCGAGCTCCACGATCCGCCCCGCTCGTCGGCGGGCAGGTAGCGGCGGGGATCGATCCGCCGCCGGCGCACCGTTCGGCCGCTCCAGAAGAGCGCGACCGTCGGGTGGCGGGGGGAGAACTCGTCGCGGCCGTCCTCGCTCGCCATCGCCACCCCGCGGCGGACGCCGAGGGCGGAGAGCGCCGCGGCCGTCGGGGCGGTATCCGCGGGCGTCGGGACCCCCGTCACCTGGGCCACGACACCGGCCGGGTGGGCGAGGGGGCCGAGCCGGTTGAGGACGGTCGGCACCCCGAGGACGCGGCGGGCCGCCGCCAGCCGAGCGAGCACGGGGTGGAACAGCGGCGCGTGGAGGAAGGCGAGCCGCTCGCGCGCGTAGCAGCGGCGAGCGAACGCGACGCTCCGGTCCACGGGCAACCCCAGGGCGACAAGGAGATCGGAGGAGCCGTTCCGTCCGCGCGCGCTGCGGTTCCCGTGCTTCAGCACGGGGACGCCGGCGCCCGCCACCACGAACGCGGCGACGGTCGAGACATTGAACGACGGTCGGGGAGCGCCGCCCGACCCGCACAGGTCGACGGGGCGGTCCGACGCCGGGACGGGGAACGGATGCGCCCGGGCCCCGAGCGCCCGGGCGAGGTGCGCGAGCTCGGCCGGCTCCGGGCGCCGCGCGCTGAGGGCGAGCAGCAGCGCCGGCCGCGCCTCCTCCTCGAGGGCCGGCGCGACGAGCCGGGCGAGCGCCCGGTCGGCCTCCGCGGCGGAAAGCGGGCGGGGGTCGGCGAGCCGCTCCAACAGGTCCGCGATCATCCCCGCTCGCCCCCCAGGAAGTTGCGCAGCATCGCGGGCCCGGCCGTCGTGAGATACGACTCCGGATGGAACTGCACCGACTCGATCGGGTAGCGGCGGTGACGCAGGGCCATGACGAGCCCGTCCGCGTCGCGCGCCGACACCTCCAGCTCCGCCGGGACCCGCTCCGCCTCCACCACGAGCGAGTGGTAGCGGGCGACCGCCGTCGGGGACGGTACCCCGCGGAACAGCCCGCGGCCGTCGTGCCGGACCGGGGACGTCTCGCCGTGCACGGGCGCCGGAGCACGGCCGACCCGGCCCCCAAAATGCTCGGCGATGATCTGGTGACCGAGGCAGACGCCGAGGAACGGACGATCCGAGCCCCAGCGGTCGAGGAGGCCGCGCGCGAGGCCGGTCACCCGCCGGTCCCCCGGCCGCCCGGGCCCCGGCGAGAGGACCACCGCCGCCGGGTCGAAACGGAGCGCGTCGGCGAGCGGCCGGTCGCAGCGAAGGCACTCCACCTCGGCGCCGGCCCGGGCGAGGCCCTGGGCGATGTTGTAGACGAACGAATCCCGATGGTCGACGAGCAGCACCTTCACCGTCCCGCCTCCGCGACCACCGACTCGACGACGGCGAGCTTCGCCTGCGTCTCCGCAAACTCCCGCGCCGGCACGGAACGATAGACGATCCCGGCGCCGGCCGCGGTGTAGAGCGCCGAGCCGGCCGCGAAGGCGGACCGTATCACGAGCGCCCAGTCGGCGCGCCCCCCGGGGCCGACGAGCCCGAGCGCCCCGGCATACGGCCCGCGCCAGGTCCGTTCTTCCCGGCGCAACAGCTCGGTCGCGCGGAGCTTCGGAGCGCCGCTCACGGTCCCCGCGGGAAACGTGGCGGCAAGCGCGTCCCAGGAGGAGCGTCCCCGGGCGAGGCGGCCGTCGACGCGGCTCACGAGATGCTCGACCCGGGCGAGCCGGAGCCGGCGCTCCCGCCACGGAAGGCGGATTGACCCCGGCACCGAGACCCGGCCCAAGTCGTTCCGGGCAAGGTCGACCAGCATCCGGTGCTCGGCGAGCTCCTTCGGATCGCGGTGCAACCTCCCCCGGCCGGGAGGCGCCCGCCGCGGGAGCGTGCCGGCGATCGGGTGGACGCGGGCCCGGCGTCCGGCGACCTCGACGACCGCTTCCGGCGACGCGCCGACGATCTCCCGATCCCCGATCCGTAGGTAGTAGAAGAACGCGAAGCGCTCCGCCGCCCTCAGCCGCCCCGCCCGCGCGAGCAGGTCGTCCGGCCGGCGCCACTCGCGCCGCCGGGCGAGCACGACCTGGAACGCCTCCCCGTCGCGGATCTCCCGCTGGAGCCGGCGGACGGCGGCCTCGAACCGGGGCCTCGGCAGCGAATCCCGTCGGGGCCGTCCCCGGAGGGCTCCGGGGAAGGGAGGCCTGCGCGGGTCCGTCCCCCGGGCGGCTCCGCGATGCCACCGGACGGGGAGGAGGAACTCCCCGAGGGGAAACGGGCCGCTCCTCCGCGCCGGGGCGAGTCCGGGGTCGAACAGTGCGTAGGCATCGAACCCGAAGTACCCCATCGCCGCGCGGCCGGCCCCTCCCTCCAGGTACCGGTCGACCTGGATCCGGAGCTCCGCAAGGTCGCCGGCGCGGGCCACGGGGGAGAGCCGCTCCGCCCGGTCGAACCACCGGGCGTAGCCGCCGCGGCCCGTCTCGTCCGGAGCGCGCTCGAAGTACCCCGCGGTCTCCGAGCGGGCCGCCGCGGCCACGAACTGTGCCCACGGGTCGGTCATCGTCGCGGTCCCTCGACGAGCGCCCGGTGGAGCCGGCGGAGCGTCTCGCGCCCCGCATCCTCCGCGACGGCGAGCGAGAGGGCGCGGGGGGTGGCGCTCAGCCCCTCGGCGATGGCGGCGGTCTCCGGGGGGATCCGGCCGACGTCGCCGACGACCCCGTCGCCGATCGCGGTCACGAGCGCGACGCGGAACGGACCCTCGACCATCGCCGCCGCCTCACGGAGGAGCGGGGCGAGGGCGCGCAGGGCCGTCAGCACCTCGTCCGGTTCGAGGACGAGGCAGAGGAGGGCGGAGGAGGTATACAACTGGACCAGATTGACCCGGGCCGCCGCCAAGCGCTCGGAGACCTCGGCGACGATCCCCGGCCGTTGGCGGCCCCCGGGGACCCTCAGCCGAAGGAGCCGCAGCGGCTGGAGCAGCGTCAGGGCCCGGTTGTGCCGGCCGCTCCGGGCCGGACCGATCGTCGTCACCACGCGCGGGTCCTCGAGCGATCGGACGCGCAGCTCGACCTCTTGCGCCCGAGCCGGCTCGATCGTGAGCGGGTGGAGGACCCGCGCCCCGAACTGCGCCAGTTCCTCCGCCTCCTCGTACGACAGGTCGGGGATCGGTCGAGCCCCCCGCACCTGCTCCGGGTCGGCGCTGAAGACCGCGACGTGCCGCTTCACCAGTTCGACGCGGGAGGCGCCGAGGATCGCCCCGATCGCCGCCGCCGCGTAGTCGGAGCCGCCGCGTCCGAGCGTCGCCACCCGCCCTTCGAGGCTTCGGCCGAAGAACCCCGTGACGACGGGGATCCGGCCGCGCGCGAGCAGGGCGCCGAGGCCGCGCCGCACCCCGGGCGCCGACCGCTCGGTGAGGATGCACGACGCCCCGTAGGCGTTGTCGGTGACCAGCCCGAGGCGGTCCGCCTCGACCCCGGTGGACGGGAGCCCCGCCGTGCGGAGCACCTGGACGAGCCAGTCGACCGAGAGGCGCTCCCCGACGCTCAGGATCTCGTCGGCCCGGGCGGCGGCGTCGTGCGGGTCGGCCGGCGGCCGGTCGAGGAGCGTCCCGAGGCGCGCGAGGTGGCGGCGGCCGGTCGCCGACAGCTTCGGATGGGCGGCGGCGAGCACCCGCACGAGGCGGCTCCGCGCCGGCCCGGACGGCGGGCGGCGGGCGGCGGCCGAGAGGCGGTCGGTGACCCCCTCCCGG
>JAJZDF010000104.1 GCA_021828715.1 Thermoplasmata archaeon | reverse complement strand
TCCACGTCCACACGGTGGCGGACGCCCGCGGAGCGGTCGCCGCGGCGACGACGGAGGTCGTCGAGGCGGTCCGGGCGGCCGGGGGCCGCCTCCTCGGCTCGCCCGTCGGGCGCGAGGTGAAGCCGTACGGGCCGGGCCGCACGCACGTCGTCGTCGACGCCGGAGTGGAGCCCCCGGCCGGCGGGACCGCCGGCTGATCAGGCCGACGGGGCGCGCGCCCGGAGCGTGCGGACCGTCTCCGGGAAGGCCGCGGCGAAGCGGTCGATGTCGGCCGTCGGGTTCGAGAACGAGACCCGGACGAACGCCGACCCGTGGCGCGGCGAGAGGTAGTTCCCGGCCCGGACGAAGACCCCGTGGGTGCGGAGCATCTCCTCCTGGATCGCCTCCGGAGCGAGCCCGGTGCCGCGGACGTCCACGACCGTCATCGAGGCCCAGGAGGGGGCCGCCGGCGCGGTGACGCCCGGGACCGACCGGGCGACCGCGGCGACCCGCTCGCCGTTCTCCCGCGTCTGCCGGACCACGGCCGGCAGCCACTGCGGCTTCGACGCGAGCGCCGCCCGGGCGGCGACCTGGGCGAGGATATTGACCCCGAGGTCGTTCGTGTTGTACCGGCCGACCTCCTGGCGGAGGTCGGGCCGTGCCGAGAAGCCGCCGATCCGAAGCCCGGCGAGCCCGCAGTTCTTCGAGACCGACCAGACGGTGAGCGTCTCCTCCGGCGCGAACTCCGCCGCGAGGGTCGGGGCGGGGGAGAAGTCCCGGTACGTGACGTCGTTGAGGAGGAGGAGGCGATGGTCGTGGGCGATCTCCGCGATCGCCCGGACCTCCTCGCGGGGGTAGCCGGTCCCGAGGGGGTTGAGCGGATCGATCAGGAGGATCATCCGGGTCGACGGGCCGATCGCCTCCTGGACCCGGTCGGCGGTCAGGCGGAACGGGGGCGCGTAGATGTCGAGGTTCTTCGTCCGCGCCCCCGCGAGCTCGACGAACCGGTGGATGATGAGGTAGCTCGGGTCGGTCGCGACGACCTCGTCGCCCGGCCGGAGGAGCGCCCGGGCGATCATGTACAGCGCCTCGGTGCCGCCGGAGGTGAGGAACGGCGGGCTGTCCGCGAGCCCGAGGTCGGCGGCGATCCGCTCGAGCAGCTCGGGGTCGCCGGACGCGACCGGGTACCCCTCGTACCGCCGCTCGTCGAGCGCCGCCTCGATCGCCCCGCGGACGACCTCGGGCGGGACGAGGTGGTTGGTGTTCTGGCAGAGCCAGGCGATCTCGCGGCGGCGCGCGTGGGCGTACCGGAACGCGTCGAAGGGGGGGGCCGACACGAAGGCGGTACCGGGACGGCCGGGCTTAAGCGCTGCGGGAAGGCGGGGGAGCCGCCTCGCCGAGGAACGCCGTCACGATCCCGAGCGACTGGCTCCGCGCGGCGACGCGGGGAAAGCCGGCCGACCGGATCATCTCGAGCAGCACCGGCCGGGGGGGAAGCGCCCGGAGCGACTCCGGTAGGTAGCGGTACGGTCCCGTGCTCGCCACGAGCGAGCCGAGCGCCGGGACGACCCGGTCGAAGTAGGCGTGGAACAGCGCCGAGAAGGCGGGCGACGTCGGCTCGGTGATCTCGAGGGTGAGCAGCGCCCCGCCGGCCCGGAGCACCCGGCGGATCTCCCCGAAGGCGAGCGGGAGGTCGCGGAGGTTCCGCGCGACGAAGGCGTTCGTCACGAGGTCGAACGATCCGTCCGCGAACGGCAGCCGCATCGCCGTGGCCCGGGCGAGGCCGATCCGCCGGCCCTCGGGCGCCCTCCGGTTCCGGGCGCGGGCGTTCGCGAGCATCGGAGCCGTGAAGTCGGCGGCGACGACCTCGGCGCGGGGGTACCGGCGCGCCACCTGCCGGGCGAGGTCCCCGGTGCCGCAGCCGAGGTCGAGGACCCGTCGCGGCGGTGCGGCGCCGCGGCGGAAGCGGTCGAGGGCGGCGAGCGCCCGGGGGCGCCAGAGAAAGTCGTTGCCGACCGAGGCGACGTGGTCGAACCAGTCGTACCGCTCGGCGATGTGGCCGAACATGCGGCGGATCTCCCGTTCGAACGTCGGCTGCGACCGATCCGGATACGGCGAGCCGTCCGGCGCCGTCCGTCCCGGGACCGCGGCGGCGCCCATCGCGCCGACGACCGGTCCGAGCGCCTTAACGCTGGGGGTCCCGGGGTGCGGGGGCGTGGCGGCCGGAGGGGACCGACCGTCGCCCCGGTCCGACCTCCCTCCGCTCCGCCAACGGCCCCGACGCCTACGGCGGGGGGGGCGTCCCGGCCGGGGTCGCCCCGTACGGGCCGGTCCCCTCGGCCTCGGCCGCCGTCAGGGTCGCCCGCAGCGTCTCGAACCCGGGCGCTAGGTTCGGACGGACCCTCGGGAGGCCGAGCCGCTCCGCGGCGGCGAACGCATTCCGCGCCGCGGGCCAGTCGCGGATCTTCGAGAGGAGACGGGCCAGTCGATACTGCGCCTCGGCTTCGTCGGCGGCCAGGGTATGGCGCTGGCACCGCCCGATCGCCTCGCGGTAGGCCCGTTCCGCCTCCTCCCACTGGCCGGTCCGCTCCGCGATCTCCCCCCGGTTCTGGTCGACCTGTTCGAGCCCGAGGACGTCGTCGAGGTGCCCGAAGGCGCGCGCCGCCTGCGCGTTGTCCCGGCCGGCCTCCTCGACCTGTCCGAGCTTGAGCCGCATCTCGACGCCCGAGAGCAGCGCCCAGCCGGCGGAGCGGGGGTCGTGCGCCCGCTCGGCCGCCTCCCGGGCCTTCGCGAGGTGCTCGAGCCCGTCCTGGGGCCGCTCCTCCCCGACCGAAACGGCGAGGTTGTGGTACGCCCGGGAGAGTTCGGCCCAGTCGCCGGCGGGGCCGAGCCGGTCGATCGCGTGCTGGTACCACTCGACCGCGACCCGGCGGCCCTCCGGCCCGAGCAGCGCGAAGGAGTTGCCGAGGTCGATCGAGAGCAGTCCCATGAGGCGGGAGTCCCGGTTCCCTTCGAGGAGCTCGAGCGACCGCATGTTCTCCTCGAGCGACTCGGGATAGGCCCCCCGCGCGAACGCGAGCCGCCCCAGGAGGCGGTGGCATTCGGCCATCCCGGCCCGGTCGCCGGCCGCCTCGAACAACTGGCGGGCCTCGTGCGCCCCGCGCGCCGCGGTCGCGAGCTCGAGCCCCTCGCGAGCGATCTCGGCCCGGGCGAGCAGCAGCCGGGCCGTGAGGGAGGCGTCGCTCGTCGGCGTCGCCTCGAGGGCGTCGAGGTACCGCCGATCGGCCGCCCGGTAGTTCCCGACCGTGAACTCGAGGTCCCCGAGGTGCCGGCTCACCTCCGCCCGCTCGCGCCGGTGGTCGCCGGGCAGGTGGTCGATCTCGATGAGCGCCCGCTCGTAATGGTAGATCGCCCGCTCGGGCTCCTCTCCCGCCCGGGCATCGTCCGCGGCGCGGCGGTTGTAGGCGAGCGACTTCTCCGGGACCTTCCCGAGGAAGAAATGGCGCCCGAGCTCCGGGGCCGGCCCGGCCCCGTCGGAGCCTCCGAGCGCTTCGAGGGCCTCGCCGATCTTCCGGTGGAGCACGCGGAGCCGGCTCTCCGTCAGGGAACGGTAGACCCTCGCGCGGAGTTGCTCCTCCGCGAACCCGAAGCGTTCCCCGCCCGGACGCTCCCGCAGGAGCCCGCGGCCCGCGAGCCGTTCGAGCGCTTCCGCGTTCGGCGATTCGGGCGGCCCCATCGCGCGGAGGAGGAGGGCCCGGTCGAACTCGGGGCCGATGGCGCTGGCGTAGGCAAGGATCCGGTGCTCCTGCGGGTCGAGTTCCGGAAGGTGGGATCCGGAGCCGGCGGGGGGGCCGCCGAGATCGTCCGCGACCATCCCGACGGGGAAAGCACCGACGCGGGGTTAAACGTGACCCCCGGACGGCGCCTCCGGTGCCCGCTCCCTCCGGACCGCCGCGCCCGACCCCGGGCCGCGCCGCTCCCGCAAGGGTTATCTAAGACACCCCGGGTCGCCGCGCGCCATGCCCGACGACGCCCCCCGCGCGGCCGTGGATCCCC